>NZ_JCBANC010000011.1:0-125418 GCF_059760815.1 Achromobacter sp. 1012554356
TCCTGCTGCGCGGCACCAAGCGTGAAGACGTCCAGCGCGGCCAAGTTCTGGCCAAGCCGGGCTCGATCACCCCGCACACGGACTTCACGTCCGAGGTCTACATTCTGTCCAAGGAAGAAGGCGGTCGTCACACCCCGTTCTTCCAAGGCTATCGTCCCCAGTTCTACTTCCGCACGACGGACGTGACGGGCACGATCGAACTGCCGGCCGACAAGGAAATGGTTCTGCCGGGCGACAACGTGGCCATGACGGTCAAGCTGTTGGCCCCGATCGCCATGGAAGAAGGTCTGCGTTTCGCCATCCGTGAAGGCGGTCGTACCGTCGGCGCCGGCGTCGTCGCCAAGATCCTGAAGTAATTCGGATCTATTAAGCAGCACCCAACCAGCGAGGGCGTGATCCCGCCCTCGCGTCTCGTTCTTTAGGAAACGCCATGAAAAACCAAAAGATCCGCATCCGCTTGAAAGCCTTCGATTACAAGCTGATCGATCAATCGGCCGCCGAAATCGTCGACACCGCCAAGCGCACTGGCGCTGTCGTCCGCGGTCCGGTGCCGCTGCCCACGCGTATCCGTCGCTACGACGTTCTGCGTTCGCCGCACGTCAACAAGACGTCGCGTGACCAGTTCGAAATCCGTACCCATCAGCGCCTGATGGACATCGTTGATCCCACCGACAAGACCGTTGACGCCCTGATGCGTCTGGACCTGCCGGCCGGCGTCGACGTCGAAATCGCGCTGCAGTAAGACGCTCCGAGCCTGCTACCTTCGCCGGCAGGTTCGTAAAGAATGGCCGCATTCCCTCGGGATTGCGGCCATTTTGTTTTGAATCTCCGGCATGTGAGCATGCGCTCACTACCCGCGCGGCCAGCGCTGCATGGCCCCCCGCATCCAGGCGTGCGCAATCCGTGGCAAAAATGCCCGCCGCCACACGCGCCAGATCCGCTAAGTGCTTGTGCCGCTTAGAAAAAACATGCTAATATGCGAAGCTTGCCATTTTGTGGCAAGTCTAACTATGGACAAAGCGAAAGCCACCTTGATGTTTGAGGGCGCTGTGCCTAGTCCAGGTTGAACATAGTCGTAGGGCAAAGGCCGTTACCTTTTGCCTGATTAGCCCCGACCAATCGCAGTCGGGAATGGAGAAAACGATGTCGAATTCGACACCCACGCCCGCCGCTCACCGGCTGGGGCTGGTGGGTCGCAAGGTCGGCATGACCCGCATTTTTACCGAGGAAGGTGAATCCATCCCGGTGACCGTGCTGGACGTGTCCAACAACCGCGTGACCCAAGTTAAGTCGCTGGAAACCGACGGCTACGCCGCTATCCAGGTGGCTTATGGCACTCGTCGTGCCTCGCGTGTGGCTCAGCCGCAAACGGGCCACTACGCCAAAGCCGGCGCTGAAGCCGGTAGCATCCTCAAAGAATTCCGCCTTGATCCCGCTCGCGCCGCTGAATTTGCGGCCGGTTCCGTGATCGCCGTGGAATCCGTGTTCGAAGCCGGCCAACAGGTCGACGTCACGGGCACGACCATTGGTAAAGGCTTCGCCGGTACCATCAAGCGTCACAACTTCGGTTCGCAGCGCGCGTCGCACGGTAACTCCCGTTCGCACCGCGTTCCCGGCTCGATTGGTCAGGCACAAGATCCGGGTCGTATTTTCCCGGGTAAGCGCATGGCTGGTCACCTGGGTGACGTCACCCGCACCGTTCAAAACCTCGACGTCGTTCGCGTTGACGTTGAGCGCGGCCTGCTGCTGGTCAAGGGCGCTGTCCCCGGCCACGCTGGCGCCGACATCGTTGTGCGCCCGGCCATCAAGGCCCCGGCCAAGAAGGGAGCGTAAGTAAATGGATCTCAAGCTCCTGAACGACCAAGGTCAGGCCGCTGCTACGTTCAGCGCGCCCGACACGATCTTCGGCCGTGACTTCAACGAAGCGCTGATTCACCAGATCGTCGTGGCTTTCCAAGCCAACGCGCGTTCCGGCAATCGTGCTCAGAAGGACCGTACGGAAGTCAAGCACTCCACCAAGAAGCCCTGGCGTCAAAAGGGTACCGGCCGCGCTCGCGCCGGTATGACTTCGTCGCCGCTGTGGCGTGGCGGTGGTCGGACTTTCCCGAACTCGCCCGAAGAGAACTTCAGCCAGAAGGTCAACAAGAAGATGTACCGCGCCGGGATCCGTTCGATCCTGTCGCAGCTCGCTCGCGAAGACCGCATCGCCGTTGTTGAATCGTTTGATCTGGAATCGCCCAAGACCAAGGCTGCCGCTGCAAAGCTGAAGAGCCTGGGCCTGGACTCGGTCCTGATCATCACCGACAGCGTTGATGAAAATGTTTACCTCGCCACCCGCAACCTGCCGCACGTTGCCGTTGTCGAGCCCCGTTATGCCGATCCGTTGTCGCTGGTCCACTACAAGAAAGTGCTGATCACCAAGCCGGCCATCGCTCAACTCGAGGAGATGCTGGGATGAACGCTGAACGCTTGATGCAAGTCATTCTGGCTCCGATCGTGACCGAAAAGGCCACGTTCGTCGCTGAGAAGAATCAGCAAGTCGCTTTCCGTGTCGTGGCTGACGCTACCAAGCCGGAAATCAAGGCTGCCGTCGAACTGCTCTTCAAGGTGCAGGTCGAGTCCGTGCAGGTCCTCAACCGTAAGGGCAAAGTCAAGCGCTTTGGCCGATTCGTTGGCCGTCGCCGTAATGAGCGCAAGGCTTACGTCTCGCTCAAGGACGGCCAGGAAATCGACTTTGCGGAGGTGAAGTAAATGGCCCTCGTAAAAGTTAAGCCGACTTCGGCTGGCCGCCGTGGCATGGTGAAGGTTGTCAGCCCGAACCTGCACAAGGGTGAGCCCTACGCGCCGCTGCTGGAAAAGAAGACCCGTGGTTCTGGCCGTAACAACAACGGTCACATCACGATCCGTCATCGTGGCGGTGGTCACAAGCAGCACTACCGTATCGTCGACTTCCGTCGCGATAAGGACGGCATCCCGGCAAAGGTCGAGCGTCTGGAATATGACCCCAACCGTACGGCGCACATCGCTCTGCTGTGCTACGCCGACGGCGAACGTCGTTACATCATCGCTCCCCGTGGCCTGGAAGTCGGTGCGACCGTCGTGTCCGGCACCGATGCTCCGATCCGCGCTGGCAACACGCTGCCGATCCGCAATATCCCGGTCGGTACGACGATCCACTGCGTCGAAATGCTCCCCGGCAAGGGTGCCCAGATGGTCCGCTCGGCCGGCGCTTCCGCCGTCCTGCTGGCTCGCGAAGGCATCTACGCTCAGGTGCGTCTGCGCTCGGGTGAAGTCCGCCGTGTGCACATCGAATGCCGCGCCACCATCGGTGAAGTCGGTAACGAAGAACACAGCCTGCGCCAAATTGGCAAGGCCGGTGCAATGCGTTGGCGCGGTGTCCGCCCGACCGTTCGTGGCGTTGCCATGAACCCGGTGGATCACCCGCACGGTGGCGGCGAAGGCCGTACCGGTGAAGCACGCGAGCCGGTCAGCCCGTGGGGCACTCCGTCGAAGGGTTTCAAGACCCGTCGCAACAAGCGGACGAACAATATGATCGTCCAACGGCGCAAGCGCAAGTAAGAGGCGAACACTATGTCACGTTCGATCAAGAAAGGCCCGTTTGTCGATGCTCACCTGATCAAAAAGGTGGACACGGCCGTTGCGGGCAAAGACAAGAAGCCGATCAAGACCTGGTCGCGTCGTTCCACGATCCTGCCCGAGTTCATCGGTCTGACGATCGCTGTGCACAACGGCAAGCAGCATGTTCCCGTTTACATCAACGAGAACATGGTCGGTCACAAGCTGGGCGAGTTCGCGCTGACCCGTACGTTCAAGGGTCACGCCGCGGACAAGAAGGCGAAGAGGTAAGCGATGGAAACTACTGCCATTATCCGTGGGGTTCACATCTCCGCTCAGAAGACCCGTTTGGTTGCGGACTTGATCCGTGGTCAGAAGGTCGGCCGTGCGCTGGAAATCCTCACCTTCTCGCCGAAGAAGGCTGCCGTCATCCTGAAGAAGGCTGTCGAGTCCGCCATCGCCAACGCCGAGCACAACGACGGCGCCGACATCGACGAACTGAAAGTCACCACGATTTTTGTGGACAAGGCTCAGTCGATGAAGCGCTTCTCCGCTCGCGCCAAGGGCCGCGGCAACCGTATCGAGAAGCAGACCTGCCACATCACGGTCAAGGTCGGAGCTTAAGGAGTCACGATGGGTCAGAAAATTCACCCCACTGGGTTCCGTCTCGCGGTCACCCGTAATTGGTCCTCGCGTTGGTTCGCCGACGACAAGGCCTTCGGCACGATGCTGGCCGAAGACATTCGCGTTCGCGAGTACCTGAAGAAGAAGCTCAAGAGCGCCTCCGTTGGTCGCGTGATCATCGAGCGTCCCGCCAAGAATGCCCGCATCACCGTCTACTCGGCTCGTCCGGGCGTGGTGATCGGCAAGCGCGGCGAAGACATCGAAAGCCTGAAGGCTGATCTGCAGCGTCTGATGGGCGTGCCCGTGCACGTCAACATCGAAGAAATCCGCAAGCCGGAAACCGATGCTCAACTGATCGCCGACTCGATCTCGCAACAGCTCGAGAAGCGCATCATGTTCCGCCGCGCCATGAAGCGCGCGATGCAGAACGCGATGCGTCTGGGTGCCCAAGGCATCAAGATCATGAGCTCGGGCCGTCTGAACGGTATCGAAATTGCTCGCACCGAGTGGTATCGCGAAGGCCGTGTGCCGCTGCACACCCTCAAGGCCAACATCGACTACGGCACCTCCGAAGCCCACACCACTTACGGTGTGATTGGCATCAAGGTCTGGGTCTACAAGGGCGACATGCTGGCCAACGGCGAATTGCCGCCGGAAACCGCAGCCCCGCGTGAAGAAGAACGTCGTCCGCGCCGCGCTCCGCGTGGCGATCGTCCGGACGGTGCTCGCACCGGTCGTCCGGGTGGTCGTGGCCGCGCTCCCCGCAAGGCGGATGCTGCTCCGGCGCCTGAAGGAGAATAACCATGCTGCAACCCTCCCGCAGAAAGTATCGCAAAGAGCAGAAGGGCCGCAACACCGGTCTGGCGACTCGTGGCACCCACGTGTCGTTCGGCGAGTTCGGCCTGAAGGCTACCGGCCGTGGCCGTCTGACCGCCCGTCAGATCGAAGCTGCTCGTCGCGCTATCAATCGTCACATCAAGCGTGGCGGCCGTATCTGGATTCGCATTTTCCCGGATAAGCCCATCTCGCAGAAGCCTGCCGAAGTCCGTATGGGTAACGGTAAGGGCAACCCGGAGTACTGGGTTGCTGAAATCCAGCCCGGCAAGGTGCTCTACGAAATGGAAGGGGTTAGCGAAGAGCTCGCGCGTGAAGCTTTCCGCCTGGCCGCTGCCAAGCTGCCGATTTCGACCACGTTCGTCGCGCGTCATATCGGTGCTTAAGGAGTACTAACATGAAAGCTAGCGAACTCCGTTCGAAAGACGCCGCCGAGCTCGGCAAAGAGCTCGAAAGCCTGCTGAAGGCCCAATTCGGTCTGCGCATGCAGAAAGCCACGCAGCAACTGGCCAACACCAGCCAGCTGCGCAACGTGCGCCGCGACATCGCTCGCGTCCGCACCTTGCTGACCGAGAAGGCAGGGAAATAAAGATGAGCGAAACTCAAAACACCCAAGTGGCCAAGCGCCAGCGTACGCTGGTTGGCAAGGTCGTCAGCAACAAGATGGACAAGACTGTCGTCGTTCTGGTTGAGCGCCGCGTCAAGCACCCCATCTTTGGCAAGATCATCATGCGCTCCGCGAAGTACAAGGCGCACGATGAATCGAACCAGTACAACGAAGGCGATACGGTTGAAATCGCTGAAGGCCGTCCCATCTCGCGCTCGAAGTCGTGGCGTGTGGTGCGTCTGGTTGAAGCCGCACGTATCATCTAAGTGAAAGCTGCACCTCGGAACGGTTCGCCGTTCTGATATAAAACGGCAAGGGCCAAAACCCTTGCCGTTTTTTTATGTCTCGCATCTGGGAATTCTGAAGGGAAGGATGTTCAGCTTCAGCAAATCAGTTCGAATTGCCGGCTTCACGTACGGGATGGCAATAGCCGCTGGCGCCGCGTTCGCGCAGGAGCGAGCCGCGCCCGTGGCGTCGACCGCCGGCGCCGCGGACGCCACGCCCGGTGCGATCGAGGGCGCGATTCCCGGAATATTTCCCGCCGCGATGCCGCCAGGCACCACGACGGGGGGGCGGCCTGCGGCGTCAACGGGTGCGCAGTCGGCCGCGGCACCGACTTCCACGCCACCTCCGATGGACGCCACGACGCTCGGCAAGCAACTGCTGAACGCCGGGCCGGATCCGCGGGTTCAATTGGACGGAAGGTCCCGCGATCATGCCGCCATTTTCGGCACCGATGACGAAGACGAACAGGGCCTGCTGGACCAGGAACGCGCACTGCAGGCACAGCGCGACCAACTGAAGGTGCTGGAACGCGTGCTGAACGCGCCGCCGCCAAACGCGGACCCCCACCCGCCCGCCATGATTCCGCTGAGCTCCGGCGGTCAGATGACCATGCCGCCCTTGATGCCTACGCCATCGGGATCTCAATTGAATCGGGGCAGCAATCAGACGCAGCGCAGCGTGAATGACATGCAGCGGCGGGTCGATGAATTGCGGCGCGGGGCCGATACGCTCAGACAGGGCGGACGGTAGCCAAGTGCTTCTGGCGGGCATCAGATGCCCGAAGGCGTTGCCGTCCCGGACGCGCCTATGCGCGTTTTGCAAACTCCCGCAGCCGTCCGGCTACCCCGGTCGGAAAGTAATACACCGACAGCACGAACAGAATTCCAAGCCAGAGCAGCCAGCGGTCCGGTTCGAACAGCAGGGCCAGCGGGGGGATTCCCGCCACGACTTCATGCACGGCATGCAGGCCGTCCTGCAGATAGCTCTGCGCGAACACGAACAGGCTCGCGCCGACCACCGCACCGTACATGGTGCCCATCCCGCCGATCACGACCATCAGCAGGATGTTGAGCATGATCTCGAACGACAAGGTCGTGTCCGGGCCGTTGTAGCGCAGCCAAAGCGCGTACATCGCGCCGGCCAGCGTCGCGAAGGCCGCAGCAAGCAGATTCGAGAGGCTGCGGTACAGCACGGTGCGATAGCCGATCGCTTCGGCGCGGAAGGGGTTTTCTCGGATGGCCTGCAGCACTCGGCCGAATGGCGAATTCACGATGCGCAGCAACATCAGGAAAAGCACCACGCAGACCGCCGCGATCAGGTAATAGGTGATGATCCGCCCGTCCACCGTCACGCCAAACACGGGTTCCGACAACGGGCGAAACGCGGGCCTCAATATCTGCGGGACCTTGAAGTTCAGTCCGTCCTCGCCGCCCGTCAGTTCCGACAATTGCGACACTAACGTCTGAAACGCCGCGGCCACCGCCAGCGTGATCATCGCGTAGAAGATCGCGCGCACGCGCAGGCTGGCCAGGCCGATCAGCAAGGCGAAGGCGAGTGACACGGCCAGCCCGGCCGCCGTCCCGGCCAACACCGCCGTCCACCCGGGTTCCATGCGAATGCTGGCGATCGCCACGCCGTATGCGCCGATACCGAAGAACATGGTGTGCGCAAAGCTGACGATGCCGGTGTATCCCAGCAGCAGGTCGTAGCTGGCAACCAGCACGATGAAGACGAGGATCTTCGCCGCGACGGCCAGCGCCTTGGGGCCGGGAAACAGGAAAGGCGCCGCGGCCAGCGCGGCCACGATTGCCATGAGCAGCAGCGCCAGGATCGCGCTGCGCGGAGGGTCGCCGGAAAGCAGGCGAAACGGCATGTCGACGGCTCCTAGCGGTTCATGACGGGATACACGCCTTGCGGGCGCCACAACAGAATGGCAACCATCAGCGCGATGTTTGAAAAGAGGGCGGCCTTGGGCATCAGGAAGCCGGTGTAGTTGGCCATCAGTCCGACCAGCAGCGCGCCGATCAGGCAGCCCACCGTGGAGCCCAGGCCGCCGATCATGATGACGATGAAGATCAGCACGTTCACCTGCGCGCCAAGCTGCGGCACGATTGATTGCTGGTACATCCCCCACAGCACACCGCCCAATCCGGCCAGCATGGACCCGGCCACGAACACCCCGACAAAGAGATGGCGGATCCGGTAGCCCAGGCTTTCGACCATTTCGCGGTCCTCGACGCCCGCGCGGATCAGGAGGCCGAGCTTGGTGCGGTTCAGCACCCACAGCATCCCGCCCAGCACGATCAGGCCCACCACCAGCGCCACGACGCGATACTTCTCGATGGCGGCATCGCCCAGCAGGAATGCGCCGCGCAGGGATTCGGGCAATGGCAGCGTGATCGCTTGCGGCCCCCACATCATCTTGATGATCTCTTCGCCGATGATCATGCCGCCCATGGTGATGAGGATCTGCTTCAGATGCTGTCCATAGACCGGCCGCACGATCACGCGCTCAAACGCCAGACCCACGGCGCCCGCCACCAGCATGCCCACGATCATGGCCGGCAGCACCGCGATCAGATTGCTCCACAGGCTGCCGGACTGCGTCCAGTCCGCCATGGAACCCAGCACGGTGGCCGCCATGTACGCGCCGATGGCAATGAACAGGCCGTGCCCGAAATTCAGCACGTCCATCAGGCCGAAGACGAGCGTCATGCCCGAGGCGACGATGAAGATGATCATGCCCATCGCCAGCCCGGCGAACGTCAGCGTCACCCAGGTGGAGAACGACCCGACCAGGGGTAGCGCGATGACCGCCAGCGCCAGCACCAGCAGCAAAGGCAGCAGATCGGCGCGTGCGCGCGGCAGCGGCGCTTCGATGTCCAGCGTGCTCATTGATGGCTTCCCAGTGACAGGCCCAACAGGCGCGTCTGCAACGCCTCGTCCGCGGCCAAATCGGCCATGGCGCCTGCGTGCACCACCTGGCCGTTGTCCATGATCGCCGCGAAGTCGCCAACGCGGCGGGCGAAGTTGAAATTCTGTTCCACCAGCAGGATGGTGGTGCTGGACTGCTTGAGTTCAATGAACGCGTCGATCATGTTCTGGATGATGGCCGGCGCCAGGCCCTTGCTCGGCTCGTCGACGAGCAGCAGACGCCGGGGCTCGATGATCGCGCGCGCCATGGCCAGCATCTGCTTCTGTCCGCCCGACAGCTTGCCGGCGGGATGCAGCCAGAACTTCTTCAGCGCGGGAAAGAATCCGAAGATCCACTCCAGCCGCGCGGTATCCAGTTGCGCGGCATTTCTGGCAAGTCGTGCCGCGAGAAGAATGTTCTCCTTGACGGACAGGTCACCGAAGATGCCCATGTTCTCGGGCACGTAGGCCATGCCCATGCGCGCCATGTCGGGCGGCGACGTGCGCGTGCCGGGTCCGCCGATCGGCTTGCCGTCCAGACAGACCTGGCCCTGCGATGCGCGCCACAATCCCATGATGGTGCGCAGCGTCGTCGTCTTGCCCGCGCCGTTGCGTCCGAGCAGCATGGTGACCGCCGATGCGGGCACCGACAGCGTCACGCCGTGCAGGATGTGATACGCGCCGATGTGCGTGTGCACGTCCTTCAGTTCCAGGAGCGGTTGCGCCGTCATGCCGCCTCCGGCGCGCTGATGCCCAGGTAGGCTTGCTGCACGATGGGCGAGGCGATCACGGTGGCCGGATCGCCATCCGCCATCAGCCTGCCGTTGTGCAGCACGACGATGCGGTCGGCCAATTCGCGCACGACATCCATCTTGTGCTCGACGAGCAGGATGGTCTTGGAAGTGTCGGCCTTCAATTCGCGGATGAGGTCCAGCACGATGGGCACGTCGTCCACGCTCATGCCGGCAGTAGGTTCGTCGAACATGAATACCGAGGGTTCCAGCGCGATGAGCATGGCGATCTCCAGCTTGCGCTGGTCGCCATGCGGCAGGTCGGCGGCTGGGTCGTCACGGCGCGCCGCCAGCCGCGTGCGCGCGAGCAGCGCGTCGGCGCGGTCCATGAGGCCGCGGTCGTCGCGCCACGTGCGCCAGAACCGGATGTGGCGCCACCCCATGCCCTGCTGCCGCGACTGCAGGGCAAGCCGCACGTTCTCATGAACGCTCAGCCGCGGGAAAAGCTGCGTGAGCTGGAACGCGCGCCCCAGTCCCGCGTGCATGCGGGCGGGCGCCGGCAACTTGGTCAGGTCGCGTCCATTCAATCTGACCGTTCCGGCGCTGACGCGAAGCTGGCCCGAGATCAGATTGAAGTACGTGGTCTTGCCGGCGCCGTTCGGGCCGACGATGGCGGTCAAGGTGCCGGGCGTGTAGGCGCAACTGACATCGTTGACCGCCACATGACCGCCAAAGCGTACGGTGAGCGATTGAGTCTCAAGCATGAGCGGCGGACATCAGCGCTTGTTCTGGATGGGCACGGCCATCTGGTCTGGCGTGATTTCCTTGACCAGGTCCTGGACCGCCCACGGCACCGATGGATCGTTCTTGATCCGGAAGTGGTACATGGACTGCATGGCCTGGTGATCCTCGGGCCGGAAGGTCATCTTGCCTTTGGGCGTGTCGAAGCTCATGCCCTCCAACGCCTTGATGAGCTTGTCGGTGTCCGAATCGCCGCCGGTCTTGTTCAAGGCCGCGACGATCGCAATGCCCGACGCCATGCCGCCCGCCGTGAAGAAATCGGGCGGCTGGCCGAAGCGCTTCTGATGCTCGGCGACGAGCCAGTCGTTGACGGGGTTCTTGGGGATGCCGTAGTAGTAATACGTGGCGCCTTCCATGCCCGCCAGGGATTTGAGCGGCGTCATGGCGGTCAGCGTGTTGCCGCCTGTGGCGATCTCGATGCCGTAGCGCTTGGGATCCAGATCGGCGATCTTGAACGGATTGCCGGCGCCGGCCCACAGGATGAAGATGATCTTGCGGCCAGGCTTGTCCTTCAGCGCATCGAACAGCCGCTGCGCGCCGGCCGTAAAGTCGGTCGCGTTGGCGGGCAGGTATTCCTCGTGCACGATCTTGGCGTTCTTGAGCGCGCCCTTGAAGGCTTTTACGCCGTCGCGGCCAAAAGCATAGTCCTGCGCCAGCATGGCAATCGACGTGCCTTCCTGGTCGAAGGCCACGGCGTTGGCGATGGCGTCCTGCGAGGAGTTGCGGCCGGTGCGGAAGATGTACTTGTTCCACTTCTCGCCGGTAATGGAGTCCGCCACCGCCGGTTCCACCAGCAGGATCTTTTCGTATTCCTCCGCGATCGGCAGCATGGCAAGCGCCACGCCTGACGACGTGGGGCCCACGGCGATGTCGGCGTTGTCGTCGGCATAGGCGGACGCGAGCTGCGCGCGGGCGACGTCGGGCTTGCCCTGGTTGTCCTTCTCGATGACGCGGATCTTGCGCCCGGCCACCGTCATGGTGCCCTGCGTGGCGTATTCCAGCCCCAGCATCAAGCCGTTCTGGGTCTGCTTGGCATAGGCTTCCAGCGGGCCGGTCTTGTCATAGACGTGGGCGACAACGAAGTCCTTTGCCGCGAGTGCGGAACTCATGCACAGGCTGGCCATGGCGGCGAGCAGAATGCGTTTCATGGAAGTCTCCTGGTGTCATTGGTCGCGTGCGGCCGTGTTGTCCGGCCTGGCAAGAAATTGACGGATGGGTTCGATCTGGGCGGGCACGTTCAGCGCGGGGGCGTGCCCGCAATCGGGAAAGTCGATGCGCTGCGCGCGCGGACCGCGCTGCGTCATGGCGTGGGCAACCTCCGGCAGCAGCAGGTCCGATTCGGCGCCGCGCAAGAGCAGGGTCGGCATGCGTAGCGTGTCGTACCCTTCCCACCGGTCGTAATCGCTAGGATGATGGCTGAACTGCCCGACGATGGCCGGATCGTAGTGGGCGGTGACGCGGCCGTCGGGCAGCCGGCGCACCGACGTTTCCGTCATCCGGCGCCATTGTTCGTCGCTTTGCCAGCCGTAGGGCTTGTAGGCGGCCCGCAGCCACGCTTCCAGCTCCGTCACCGTGTCGAAGGCCGGCGGGTTGCCCGCATAGGCCAGGATGCGCTCGATGGCGGGCTGCGGCAGCTCCGGTCCGATGTCATTGATGACCAGATGCGAAATGCGATCGCGCAACGTGGTCGCAGCGGCGTGCATGCCGGTCGCGCCACCCATGGACGTTCCCACCCAGCGCACGCGCGCCAGCGACAAGGCGTCCACCAGCGCGCGCGCCAGCGTGGCGTAGAAATCGAGCCGGTACTCGGCGGCCGGATCAGGGCTCCATTGCGACAGGCCGCGCCCGATCGCGTCGGGACAAATCACGCGGTAGCCGCCGGCCAGGGCCCGCGCCAGTTCGTCGAAGTCGCGGCCGGTGCGGGCCAGGCCGTGCCACATGATGATGGGCGGCGCGTCAGCAGCGCCCCATTCCGTGTAGTGCAACTCGCGCCCCGCGCAGCGCAGATAGCGCGACGCCGGCGTATGGCGCGCGGCTGCCGCCTCTGACTCGTCCATGCGTCTCCTCCCGGTTTGTCCAGGTTGTGTGCTTATCGGGCTGAATATAGACTTGCGGCAAGCGCGCCCACAATGCGCCGTCCACCCCGAAACAGGGTGAGTCAACAATATGTAGACGCAAGATCAATTTGCGCAGCCCCCCCAGGAGACCGTGCCATGGCAGATACGGAATTCGCCATTTCGGCCAGCGCCGGCGCCGAACGGCGCGATGCGTGGCGCGCCGCGCTGGCCGATGCCTTCGGGCCGTTCGAGGTGCATGGCGGCAAACCCGGTCATTTCGCGGGGCACGTGCGCTACGCGCGCCGCGCCAGCCTGCAGTTCAACGACCTGCATTACCAGGGCCAACGGCTGGAACGCACCCCGGGCAACGTCTCACGGCTGGACCAGGAGTTCTACACCTTTGGCCTGCCGCTGGCCGGTCCGCTGGCGGTGCGTCAAGCGGGCCGCGAATTCCAGGTGGAACCGGGTTGCGTGTACCTGATGAACCAGAGCCTGCCGTATCAGGCAACCGCGAATGGCGCGTCGGGCTACCGCAGCCTGAGCGTCTCGTTTCCGCGCAGCGCGCTGTCGCAGCGGGATTCACGGATCGGCGCCTTCTATAAGCTGCGCACGGACGACGGGTCGCCGCGCGGCGCGCTGCTGGCTGGCTACATGGATCACCTGTTCAAAGGCATGGACGGCTGGACCGATACCGAGGCGGCCGAACTGGGCGAACGCCTGATCGACCTCATCGTGCTCTTCCTGGTGCAGCCGGGACAGGGACAGGTCTCGGAGGCGGACAGCAGCGTCACGGTGGCGCACCGTACGCGCGTGCTGGCTTACATCCGCCAGCATCTCGCGGACCCGGATCTGTCGCCCGCACGGGTGGCGCAGGGCTGCGGCGTGTCGGTCGCCTATCTGCACCGCATCCTGCGCGCGGGCGGACTGTCGGCGGAGTCGTTCATCTTCGAGCAGCGGCTGGACCGGTGCCGCGAACTGCTGCTGGACGCGCGGCACCGTCATCGCGGCATCGCCGAACTGGCGTACCAGGTGGGTTTCTCTCATCCTTCGCATTTCAGCCGGCTGTTCAAGCAGCGCTTCGGCGTGACGCCGCGCGACCTGCGCGCAGGCGGCCGTGCCGCGCAGGGGTGAGCGCGTACTGATCCCGCGCGGCGGGCAACGCTGCCAACGAATACGGCCCGCTTGATCAGCGGGCCGTTGGCCTTTCAGGGCGCGCGAAACCGGCCTAGAACGGGGAAGGCTGGTTGGACAGGTTGACGATGCTGTTGGTCGTCAGGTCCAGGCGGATGTGCTCGGACGGCGCGCCGTTGGCCAGCTTAAGCATGATCGCCATCAGCGGCTTGAAGCGCGCCTTGAACAGGTCTGCCGGCGTCGTGGCGTTGCTGACGCTGTTGCCGTTCATTTGCACGGCGGCGTTGGTCTGGGCCAAAGCCTGGGCCAGCAGTTTGTACTGGCTGGCGCGCTGCGCGGGGATGTCGGCGAATGCCAGGTCGCCCGCATTGGCCAGGCGCACGAAATCGCCTGCCATCTCCAGCGCCGTCCATTGCGCGAAGTCCGCCAGCTGCATGCCGTTGGCCTGCGCCAGGGCTTGCGCGCGCGTCTGCGCGTTGGCGGCATCCGCGGCATAGGCCGGGTTGCTCGCGCCGCTGCCGCCGCCGTCAAACAGGCACGCAAAGAACGCGGGCGTCAGGTTGTTCTGGTTGCCAGTGTTCGCCAGTTCCTTGAGCGTGACCGTCGTCTGCAATTGCGACAACGCCAGCAGGTCGGCGCCCGTCAACGGGCTCTTGACCAGTTCGCGCATCTCGCAGCGCCAGTCGTCGTTCAGCAGACGCAGGCGCACCAGTTCGCTCATGTAGCGGTAGGTGAAGTCGCCGTAGTCCTTGGCGTCCAGGATGGACACGTTCCAGCGCGGCGGCACGTCGTAGGCGTTTTCGGCGCGGTACAGGTCGAACAGTTCATCAAAGCGCGGCACCTGGTCGAGCCGGATGGTCTGCACTTCGATCTCGTCCGCGCTTTGCAGCGTCATGAGTTTGTACGCGGGCACATAGGCGGCCATGGAAGGCGCCTGGATGTTGAAGAGCGCGTGGTCGCCGCCGTAGTTGCGCAGCGCCATGTCGTTGAAGTGCATGTGGCCGCCCACGTGCACCTTCAAACCGGTCTCGGCTAGCGCGCGGGTGGTGTTCTCGGCGGGGCGGCGAATCATCTGCATCTTGTTGGCGCCGAGCAGCGCCTCGATGTCGTCGGAGGCGCCATTGAAGAATTCGGACATCGGGAAGTGGCTGAAGGCGATGACTTGCTTGCCTTGCGCCTTGCCGCGCGCCACCACGTCGGTCAGCCACGTGATGACGTGCGCCTTGTGGGTCAGCATCTTGTTGTAGCCCTGATCGCCCGAGCCGGTGAAGTCGTTAACGCCTGGACCCGTCGGCACGTAGACGTTGGCGTCCAGGCCCACCAGCCACACGCCCTCGACGGGCTCGACCACATACGACGTGTCGGGCACCATCTTGCACAGCGTGTAGTTCTGCGGCTTGTTCGGGCCGCCGGTGCCTTCGGCGCAGATTTCGTACTGGCGGTTGATCCAGTTGGCTTGCGAGACCGCCGTGGCGTAATCGTAATCTTCGTACTTATAGGTGCTGTACGGGGTTTCGTAATACACGTTCTGCGGCTGCGGCATGAAGCCATGCTGCTCGAGCGCGGTCGTGATGCCCGAGTAGCCCATGTGCAGCACTTCCTCGGTGCAATACGTGTTGCCAATGCGCGTCCAATCGCCACCGTAGGCGGTGTTGCACACGTTGGCGCCGCGGCTGTAGATCGGCTGCGAAAAGCCGATCGCGCCCGTTACGGGATCCAGGCCCAGATAATCGCCCTTGCCCGCGGGCTGGTTGAAGGGGCGGTTGGGGTCATGGTTGCCCGGCGCGGCAAAGAACTGGATGCCGTGCTTCTTCGAATAGTCGTCCATGATCTTGACCAGGCCGCGCATGTGCACGGGCTGGCCGTCATCCGAGAAGTCGCCCGGCAGCGCGATGTACTTCACGCCGCGCTTGACGGCGTCGTCCAGCGCGGCCAGGAAGGCGAAGTAGTTTTCGTTGAAGAGGCGCGTGGACGTCAGCTGCGCGTACATCGTGCGGATGGTCGCGTTGTCGCCGGCCTTCGGGTTCGGAATGCCGGGGAACGAGCCGTCCTTGAAGTCCGCGTAAACGTCATGGAAATGGATGTCGGGCATGAACGCGACCTGCACGGGGGCGGGCGGCTGTGCGGGCGTTTCCGCCGGGGGCGGCGTCTCGGCAACAGGCGGCGGCGTTTCATCGTCCTTGTCGCCGCCGCAAGCGGCGAGCAGGGCAACGAGCAGCAGGGAGGCTGCGGCGCGGACGGAGCGGGAAGGGCGAAGCGTCATCGGGCGTTGGGATCCTGAAAGGTTCGGGTGCGGCGGCGGTCGCGCATGGGCATTGGCCATGTCGAGGTGGCAGCCGCGGGTCAGCTTTTTTTGGGTCAGCTAGTTGTAAGCGGGCCCAATGCTCACTGACCCGCATGACAGCGTCATGAATCCCGAACCGGTCCGCGTCACTCAACGGGCAAAAAAAACCCCGCACGCCAGGTGCGGGGCTTTGCGTTGCGATGGCCGCGGGATCAGACGTGCGTGATGAACTTCGTGACCAGGTAGCCCTCGAACGTTTCCGTGCCGCCTTCGCTGCCGATGCCGCTGTCCTTGATGCCGCCGAAGGGCGTCTCGGCCAGCGCGCTGCCGAAGTGGTTGATGTTGACCATGCCGGCCTCCAGGCCGTTGGACACCTTGGTCGCGGTCTTCAGCGAGTTGGTGAACACGTACGACGACAGGCCGAAGGGCAGGCTGTTGGCGCGGCGCAGCACTTCATCGGTGTCCTTGAAGCGGACCACGGGCGCCACGGGACCGAACGGCTCTTCGGTCATCAGCATGGCGCTGTCGGGCAGTTCCGTGACGACGGTCGGCGCAAAGAAAAAGCCCTTGCGGTCCAGCGGACCGCCGCCCACCACCACCTTGGCGCCGTGCTTCTTGGCGTCGTCGATGAAAGCGCTCATCGCGGGCACGCGGCGTTCATGCGCCAGCGGTCCCATCTCGGTGCCGGCTTCCAGGCCGTCGCCGACCTTGATGTTCTTGAGCACTTCCGAGAACCGCGCCAGGAACTGCTCGTACGCGCCGTCCTGCACATAGAAGCGGGTGGGCGACACGCAGACCTGGCCGGCATTGCGCACCTTGAACTTGGCCAGCATCTCGGCCGCGCGATCGATGTCCGCGTCGTCGAACACGAGGACGGGCGAGTGGCCGCCCAGTTCCATGGTGACGCGCTTCATGTGCGCGCCTGCCAGTGCCGCGAGCTGCTTGCCCACCGGGACGGAGCCGGTGAACGACACCTTGCGCACGATCGGCGAACGGATCAGGTAGTCGGAGATGGTGGCGGGTTCGCCCCAGACGATGTTCAGGCAGCCCTTGGGCAGGCCGGCATCGTGGAACATGCGCGCAATGGCCATGACCGCGCTGGGCGAGTCCTCGGGTCCCTTGAGCACGACCGTGCAGCCGGCGCCGATGGCGGCGGCGATCTTGCGGATGGCCTGGTTGTACGGGAAGTTCCAGGGCGTGAAGGCGGCGCAGACGCCGATGGGTTCGCGCACCACGATCTGGCGGACGTCGGGATTGCGCGGCTGGATGACCCGGCCGTAGATGCGTCGGCATTCCTCGGCGTGCCAGTCGGCATGTTCGGCGCAGGAAGTGACTTCGCCCACGGCTTCGGCCAGCGGCTTGCCCTGGTCCAGCGTCATGTTGCGGCCGATCTCCTTGGCGCGCTCGCGCGACAGCGTGGCGACCTTGCGCAGGATCGCAGAGCGGTCCATGGGCGAAGACTTCTTCCACGATTCGAAGGCGCGCTGGGCAGCGGCAAGCGCGCGGTCCAGATCGGCTTGCGTGGCGTGAGGCAGCTGGCCCAGCACCTCGAGCGTGGCCGGGTTGATGACGTCCTGGGTGCGCCTGCCCTCGCCGGCGACGAATTCGCCGTCGATATACAGCGCCAACTGTTCATACATGCCTGTCGTTCCTTGCGAAATAGGAAGGGATAGCTAGGTGGTGGCAGCGCCTGTCGCTGCCCACGGCAGTCTAAACCAGCTCGCCCCGCGCCTAAGGAGCCAATCCTTGCCGTGAGCTTGGAGCCATTGGCCTGCTGAGGCTTCCGCACGCTGACGGCCTGAGAACCGTACTTTGCGCCGATGTCGGGCTCCCTTGCCGAGTTCCTGTAGAATGCACGATCGCTTGGTGCTCATGGCTGCGCCGTCCACGGACGAAATCCGTCGCGGCAAGGCAAATCGTGACGCATGGGCGAAGGGCTACTACCGCCAGAAACAGGGGCGGATGGCCCGCCAAACCGGCCCCCTTGACAGGGGGCGTGGTCTTTTGTGCGCAATCCCAACAAAGTGCTTGCGCTCAAAAATTAACCACGTTAGAATTATCAGCTTTCCCAGATTGTCGATTCACTTAGCCGAAGGTTAGGTGAGCGCGTCGGGGGGAATACCCGCAGGATTTCAACCCAGGGTCGTTGCGTTGCCACCAGTTGCTGGTCCAGATAGTACGGACTTGCCGACAAAAAAGCAGGGCGGCTGACCTGACGGGACCAAAACTGGCAGGAATTGCAGTGTTCCCTTGTTGGGAAAACCGTATTTCCAGTTAAGTTGGAACAGGAAAAATCATGATCCAAATGCAGACCACGCTGGACGTGGCCGATAACACTGGTGCGCGTCATGTCATGTGCATTAAGGTGCTCGGTGGCTCCAAGCGCCGTTATGCCGGTATCGGCGACATCATCAAGGTGAGCGTCAAAGATGCGGCTCCGCGCGGACGCGTCAAGAAAGGCGAAATTTACAATGCCGTGGTGGTTCGTACCGCCAAGGGCGTGCGCCGTAAAGACGGTTCGCTGATTCGTTTCGGTGGCAATGCCGCCGTGTTGCTCAACGCCAAGCTGGAGCCTATCGGCACCCGCATCTTCGGACCCGTTACGCGTGAACTGCGTACCGAGAAGTTCATGAAGATCGTGTCGCTGGCCCCGGAAGTGCTGTAAGGAGCCCTACGATGAACAACATTCGTAAAGGCGACGAAGTCATCGTCCTGACCGGCCGCGACAAGAAGCGTCGCGGCACCGTGCTGGCTCGCGTTGATGCCGACCATGTTCTGGTCGAAGGCGTCAATGTTGCCAAGAAGCACGTCAAAGCCAACCCGATGGCTAACAACCCGGGCGGGATTGTCGAAAAGACCATGCCGATCCACATCTCGAATGTGGCGCTCTTCAACCCCGCAACCGGTCGTGGCGACCGCGTGGGCGTTCAAGAAGTCGAAGGTCGCAAGGTCCGCGTGTTCCGTTCCAATGGTGCCGTTGTCGGCGCCAAGGCGTAAGGGGCGATAGACATGTCTCGTTTGCAAGATTTCTACAAGAGCAAGGTCGCTGGCGACCTGCAGGCCAAGTTTGGCTACAAGAGCGTCATGGAAGTGCCGCGCATCACCAAGATCACCCTGAACATGGGTGTCTCGGAAGCGGTCTCCGACAAGAAAGTCATCGAGCACGCTGTGTCGGATCTGACCAAGATCGCCGGCCAGAAGCCCGTCGTGACGAAGACCAAGAAGGCAATCGCCGGTTTCAAGATCCGCGAAAACTACCCGATTGGTTGCATGGTCACGCTGCGTGGTCAACGCATGTACGAATTCCTGGATCGCCTGGTGGCGGTTGCGCTGCCTCGCGTGCGCGACTTCCGCGGTATCTCGGGTCGTGCGTTCGACGGCCGTGGCAACTACAACATCGGGGTGAAAGAGCAAATCATTTTCCCCGAAATCGAGTACGACAAGATCGACGCGCTGCGTGGGCTGAACATCAGCATCACCACCTCCGCGAAGACCGACGAAGAAGCCAAGGCGCTGTTGACGGCCTTCAGCTTCCCGTTCCGTAACTAAGGGGCTGATGACGTGGCTAAACTTTCCCTCATCAATCGCGACATCAAGCGCGCCAAGCTGGCTGACAAGTTCGCTGCCAAGCGCGCTGAGTTGAAGGCGATCGTCGACGATCAGTCGAAGACCGACGAAGAACGTTACCAAGCTCGGCTCAAGCTGCAACAGCTGCCGCGCAATGCCAACCCGACGCGTCAACGCAACCGTTGCGTGGTCACCGGTCGTCCTCGCGGCGTGTTCCGCAAGTTCGGTCTGACGCGCCACAAACTGCGTGAAATGGCGATGAAGGGTGAAATCCCCGGCATCACCAAGGCCAGCTGGTAGGAGAAACAATATGAGCATGAGCGATCCCATCGCCGATATGCTGACCCGCATTCGCAATGCGCAGCAAGTGGACAAAGTTACGGTGAGCATGCCCTCCTCGAAGCTGAAGGCGGCCATTGCCGCTGTGCTGAAAGACGAAGGCTACATCGACAGCTTTGAAATCAAGGGCACCCAGGCCAAGCCTGAGCTCGAGATCACCCTGAAGTACTACGCTGGCCGTCCGGTCATCGAGCGCATCGAACGCGTCTCGCGCCCCGGTCTGCGTATCTACAAGGGCCGTACCAGCATTCCTCAGGTCATGAATGGCCTGGGCGTGGCTATCGTTTCGACCTCGCGCGGCGTCATGACCGACCGTAAGGCTCGCGCCAACGGCGTCGGCGGCGAAGTGCTGTGCTACGTGGCCTAAGGAGAAATTCGAATGTCACGTATCGCTAAGTATCCGGTCGAACTGCCCAAGGGCGTCGAAGCTGACGTCAAGCAGGATCAGATCACTGTCAAGGGCCCGCTGGGTTCCTTGACCCAACCCCTGACTGGCGACGTCACGATTTCGCTGGACGGTGGCAAGCTCACGTTTGCCGCCGCCAACGATTCCCGTCACGCCAATGCCATGTCGGGCACCGTGCGCGCGCTGGTGGCCAATATGGTCAATGGCGTGAGCAAGGGATTCGAGCGCAAGCTGAACCTGGTCGGCGTGGGTTACCGCGCCTCGGTTCAAGGCGACGCCGTTAAGCTGCAGCTCGGTTTCTCGCACGACGTTTTGCATCAGTTGCCGGCCGGTATCAAGGCCGAATGCCCCACCCAGACGGAAATCGTCATCAAGGGCTCCAACAAGCAAGTCGTCGGTCAGGTGGCCGCTGAAATCCGCGCGTACCGCGAACCCGAACCCTACAAGGGCAAGGGCGTGCGTTACTCGGACGAACGCGTCGTCATCAAAGAAACCAAGAAGAAATAACGGCGCACGCAAGGACGAATCATGGACAAAAAAGTTTCCCGTTTGCGTCGTGCGGTTCCGACTCGCCGGAAGATCAACGAGCTGCGCGTTCATCGCCTCTCGATTTTCCGCTCGAACCAGCACATCTACGCCAACATCATTTCGCCGGAAGGCGATCGCGTTCTGGTCAGCGCCTCGACGGTGGAAGCCGAAGTGCGTGCGCAACTGGCCGGCCAAACCGGTCAGGGTGGCAACAAAGCCGCTGCGACGCTGGTTGGCAAGCGCGTGGCCGAAAAGGCCAAGGCTGCCGGTATCGAACTGGTCGCTTTCGATCGCTCGGGCTTTCGTTACCATGGCCGCGTCAAGGCGCTGGCCGATGCCGCGCGTGAAGCCGGCCTGAAGTTCTAAGCGAGGATCTGTCAAATGGCTAAAGTACAAGGCAAGAACGCCGCGGAAAAAGAGAACGATGACGGCCTCCGCGAAAAGATGATCGCGGTCAACCGCGTGAGCAAAGTGGTCAAGGGTGGTCGCACCATGAGCTTTGCCGCGCTGACCGTGGTTGGCGATGGCGATGGCCGCATCGGCATGGGTAAGGGCAAGGCGCGTGAAGTGCCGGTGTCCGTTCAGAAGGCTATGGAACAGGCCCGTCGCGGCATGTTCAAGGTCGCTCTGAAGAACGGCACGCTGCACCACACCGTGGTCGGCAAGCATGGCGCCGCTACCGTGCTGATTTCGCCCGCTGCTGAAGGTACTGGCGTTATCGCCGGCGGCCCGATGCGCGCTATTTTCGAAGTGATGGGTGTGCGTAACGTGGTTGCCAAGAGCCTGGGCTCGAGCAACCCCTACAACATGGTTCGCGCCACGTTGAACGGCCTGCGCGCCTCCCTGACCCCGGCCGATGTTGCTGCCAAGCGCGGCAAGACGGTCGAAGAGATCCTGGGGTAAATCATGGCTCAGAAGCAGATCAAAGTGACCCTCGTGCGCTCGGTGATCGGTACCAAGCAATCGCACCGTGATACGGTTCGCGGTTTGGGCTTGGGCCGCATCAATAGCAGCCGCGTGCTGGTCGATACGCCCGAGGTGCGTGGGATGATCCGTAAGGTGGATTATCTCGTTTCCGTCTCGGAAGCCTAAGGAATCACCATGTCGGATATGCAACTTAATACGCTGAAGCCCGCTGAGGGCAGCAAGCACGCCAAGCGCCGCGTCGGCCGTGGCATCGGTTCGGGTCTGGGTAAAACCGCCGGCCGTGGTCACAAGGGTCAGAAGTCGCGCTCGGGCGGTTTCCACAAGGTTGGCTTCGAAGGCGGTCAAATGCCGCTGCAACGTCGCCTGCCCAAGCGTGGTTTCACCCCGCTGGGTCAACACCTGTATGCACAAGTTCTCTTGTCGGACCTCGAAGCCCTGCCCATCGATGACATCGATGTGCAAGCGCTGAAGGCGGCCGGCGTGATTGGCCAGGCGGTTCGTTACGCCAAGGTCATCAAGTCTGGTGAACTCTCGCGCAAGGTCGTGCTCAAGGGCATTACCGCGACGGCCGGCGCTCGCGCCGCCATCGAAGCCGCGGGCGGCTCGCTTGCTTGATCAGAGGTGACGAGTGGCTAACGCGCAGGCATTGGGCAAATCCGGAGCACGATACGGCGATCTGAAGCGCCGTCTGGTGTTCCTGGTGCTCGCCCTGGTGGTTTACCGTTTGGGTACACACATCCCGGTTCCGGGTATCAACCCGGACGCGCTGGCGGACTTGTTCCGTCAGAACCAGGGCGGGATCCTGGGCCTGTTCAACATGTTCTCGGGCGGAGCGCTCTCGCGTTTCTCGATTTTTGCCCTGGGGATCATGCCGTACATTTCGGCATCCATCATCATGCAGTTGATGTCGGTGGTGGTGCCGTCGCTGGAAGCGCTCAAGAAAGAGGGCGAATCCGGCCGTCGGAAGATTACCCAATACACCCGCTACGGCACGGTCGTGCTGGCGCTGGTGCAGGCTGTGGGCATTTCGGTGGCGTTGGAGTCTCAGCAGGGACTGGTGATCGATCCGGGCATGCTGTTCCGCTTCACGACCGTCGTGACCCTGGTCACTGGCACCATGTTCGTCATGTGGCTGGGTGAGCAGATCACGGAGCGCGGTCTGGGCAACGGGATTTCCATCCTGATCTTCGCAGGTATCGTGGCGGGTCTTCCCGCGGCGCTGGCTGCACTGTTGGACCTGGTCCGCACCAACGCGATGTCTGTGCTTTCGGCACTGTTCATCGTGGCTCTGGTGGTGCTGGTTACCGCTTTTGTGGTGTTCGTGGAACGCGGACAGCGCAAGATCACGGTGAACTACGCCAAGCGTCAGGTCGGCAACAAGGTCTACGGTGGTCAAAGCTCGCATTTGCCGCTGAAGCTGAACATGGCAGGGGTGATTCCGCCGATCTTCGCGTCGTCGATCATTCTGTTCCCGGCCACGATCACGAGCTGGTTCTCCAGCAGCGAGAACATGCGCTGGCTTAGCGACCTGGCTGCGGCCCTGTCGCCTCGTCAACCGCTCTACATCACGCTGTACTCGGTCGCGATTATTTTCTTCTGCTTTTTCTACACGGCTCTGGTTTTCAACAGCCGCGAAACGGCGGACAACCTGAAGAAGAGTGGTGCGTTTGTTCCGGGCATCCGTCCGGGCGAGCAAACAGCGCGCTACATCGACAAGATCCTGATGCGTTTGACGCTCGCAGGTGCCATCTACATCACGTTGGTGTGCCTGTTGCCGGAATTCTTGGTGATGCGCTGGAACGTTCCTTTCTACTTCGGTGGTACGTCTCTGTTGATCATTGTGGTGGTGACGATGGATTTCATGGCGCAGGTTCAGGCCTACATGATGTCTCACCAGTACGACTCGTTGCTCAAGAAGGCCAACTTCAAGGGCGCGGGTTTGCCGATGCGGTAAGCAAAAGAATGTCCAAGGACGACGTCATTCAGATGCAAGGTGAGGTTCTTGAGAACCTCCCGAACGCGACATTTCGCGTCAAGCTCGAAAACGGCCACGTGGTGTTGGGCCATATTTCCGGCAAGATGCGTATGCATTACATCCGGATCCTGCCGGGTGACAAGGTCACAGTGGAGCTCACGCCCTATGACCTGACGCGAGCCAGGATTGTTTTCCGCTCCAAGTGAGCGAAACCGGATTACGGAAAATTAGGAGTCAACCATGAAAGTAATGGCATCGGTTAAGCGGATCTGCCGCAACTGCAAAGTTATCAAACGTCACGGCGTGGTGCGCGTTATCTGCACCGACCCGCGTCACAAGCAGCGTCAAGGCTAACTCGGGTTAGCGACTACGCAACGGATTTATTCAAGGAACAGTCATGGCCCGTATTGCTGGCATTAACATTCCGCCGCAACAGCACGCCGAGATCGGCCTGACCGCCATTTTTGGCATCGGTCGTACGCGCGCTCGCAAGATTTGCGAAGCGGCAAACGTACCCTTTGACAAAAAGGTCAAGGATCTGAGCGACGCTGAATTGGAACGCGTCCGCGAACATGTTGGTTTGTTCACGGTTGAAGGCGACCTGCGTCGTGAAGTACAGCTCTCGATCAAGCGTTTGATCGACCTGGGAACCTACCGCGGTATGCGTCACAAGCGCGGTTTGCCCGTGCGCGGCCAGCGCACTCGCACCAACGCCCGGACCCGCAAGGGCCCGCGTCGTGCTGCTGCGTCCCTGAAGAAATAATCGAGGAACAGGATTATGGCGAAAGCTTCCACCAGCGGCGCTTCGCGCGTGCGCAAAAAGGTCAAGAAGAACGTCTCGGACGGCATCGCGCACGTTCACGCTTCGTTCAACAACACCATCATCACCATCACCGATCGTCAGGGCAACGCACTGTCGTGGGCCACGTCGGGCGGTGCTGGCTTCAAGGGTTCGCGCAAGTCGACCCCGTTTGCCGCGCAGGTTGCCGCTGAAACGGCTGGCCGCGTTGCGCTCGAGTACGGCATCAAGACGCTGGAAGTCCGCATCAAGGGCCCCGGTCCTGGCCGCGAGTCGTCGGTCCGTGCGCTGAACGCGCTGGGCATCAAGATTTCGTCCATCGCCGACATCACGCCCGTTCCGCACAACGGCTGCCGTCCGCCGAAGCGTCGTCGTATCTAAAGGGAATCCACATGGCACGTTATATTGGACCCAAATGCAAGCTCTCGCGCCGCGAGGGTACTGACCTGTTCCTGAAGAGCGCCCGCCGCTCGCTGGATTCCAAGTGCAAGCTGGATTCCAAGCCTGGCCAACACGGCCGCACTTCGGGTGCCCGCACTTCCGACTACGGCCTGCAGCTGCGCGAAAAGCAAAAGCTGAAGCGCATGTACGGCGTGCTGGAAAAGCAATTCCGCAAGTACTTCGCTGAAGCCGAGCGCCGCCGTGGCAACACCGGCGAAACGCTGATCCAGCTGCTGGAATCGCGTCTGGACAACGTCGTCTACCGCATGGGCTTCGGCTCGACGCGCGCCGAAGCTCGCCAGCTGGTGAGCCACCGCGCCATCGAACTGAACGGCCACACGGCTGACATCGCTTCGATGCTGGTCAAGGCTGGCGACGTCGTCTCGATTCGTGAAAAGGCCAAGAAGCAAGGCCGTATCAAGGAATCGCTCGACCTGGCCACCAGCATCGGCATCCCCCAGTGGGTGGAAGTCGACGCGGCCAAGCTGACCGGCACGTTCAAGTCGGCCCCCGATCGCGCTGACGTCGCTCGCGACATCAACGAATCGATGGTCGTCGAACTGTACTCGCGTTAATCACGCCTGCCGGCGCCTTCCTTCGGGGAAGCGCTGGCAAGCTGGTCCCGCGACCCGGTTGACCCGTCTGCACGTCCCGCAGCAGCCCGCTTTCGCCATTTGGTGGAGCGGGCTTTGCGGTAAGTATCGGGTGATGTTTTTGCACCGCCCGTGTTTCACGCCTCACCCTGTCCATCAGCCTTATCGGTGTAACGAGCCGAGGGTATTGAAAAGGAACACAGTAAATGTCCACTCAAGGTTTCCTGAAGCCGCGCTCCATTGAAGTCGAACCGGTCGGCACGCACCATGCCAAGATCGTGATGGAGCCGTTCGAGCGTGGCTACGGTCACACGCTGGGCAACGCCCTGCGCCGCATCCTGCTGTCTTCGATGACCGGCTACGCGCCGACCGAAGTCCAGATGACGGGCGTGGTGCACGAATACTCGACCATCCCGGGCGTTCGCGAAGATGTCGTCGACATCCTGCTGAACCTGAAGGGCGTGGTCTTCAAGCTGCACAACCGCGACGAAGTGACGCTGGTTCTGCGCAAGTCCGGCGCCGGCACGGTGCTGGCCAGCGACATCGAGCTGCCGCACGACGTCGAGATCATCAATCCCGGCCACGCCATCTGCAACCTGACGGAAGCGGGCAAGCTGGAAATGCAGATCAAGGTCGAAAAGGGCCGCGGCTACGTGCCGGGCAACGTGCGCGCGCTGTCGGAAGACCGTACGCACACCATCGGCCGCATCGTTCTGGACGCTTCGTTCAGCCCGGTCCGCCGCGTGAGCTACGCCGTTGAAAGCGCCCGCGTTGAACAACGCACCGACCTGGACAAGCTGGTCCTGGACATCGAAACCAACGGCGTGATCTCGCCCGAGGAAGCGGTGCGCCAGTCGGCCCGCATCCTGATGGACCAGATCTCGGTCTTCGCCGCCCTGGAAGGCGCTGGCGATTCGTACGAAGCCCCGGTCCGCGGCACGCCGCAGATCGACCCGGTGCTGCTGCGTCCGGTCGACGACCTGGAGCTGACGGTGCGTTCGGCCAACTGCCTGAAGGCCGAAAACATCTACTACATCGGCGACCTGATCCAGCGTACCGAAAACGAGCTGCTCAAGACCCCGAACCTGGGTCGCAAGTCGCTCAACGAGATCAAGGAAGTGCTGGCTGCACGTGGCTTGACCCTCGGCATGAAGCTCGAGAACTGGCCGCCCCTGGGCCTGGAGCGTCCGTAAGTCTTAGTAGGGTGCCGCCCCTGAAAAGGGGCGTCTCCCGCAGCGCCCGGCCTCACCGCCGGGCGGTTTGCGAAATCGTCGTAAAATGCCCCGTTTTCTACCGGACCGCAGCCTGATTGCAGGCTGATAGAAGAGCCGGCAACCCGATGGCGGAAACGCCTTCTTTAGATTCAAAGGAAACTTATCATGCGTCACGGTAATGGCTTGCGTAAGCTCAACCGCACCAGCAGTCACCGTCTTGCCATGTTCCGCAACATGGCCGTTTCGTTGATCACCCACGAAGCAATCAAGACCACGCTGCCGAAGGCGAAAGAATTGCGCCGCGTCATCGAACCCCTGATCACGCTGGGCAAGGAGCCCACGCTCGCGAACAAGCGTCTGGCTTTCGCCCGTCTGCGCGATCGCGATGCGGTTGTGAAGCTGTTTGCTGAAATCGGCCCGCGCTACGCGGCCCGTAACGGCGGCTACACCCGCGTGCTGAAGATGGGCTTCCGTCAAGGCGACAACGCTCCCATGGCTTTCATGGAACTGGTTGACCGTCCGGAAGTCGATGAAGCCGCTGAGGACAGCGCCGAGTAATTTCGGCAGCTAGATAAGCGACAAGGGCGGGTCTTCGGACCCGCCCTTGTTTTTTTTGGCGTGGGCTATCGCCGATCAGGCGTTGCCCTCATCCCCGCGATCGCGCCCGCCGCGCAAGTGCCCGCGCAGCTCCGCGGCCGTGGCGGCCAGCGCCTCCTGGGGCGGCTGAGGCGGCATCCGGAACGTCAGGTCCTGTTCCGCGATGTACTGCGTGGACGTCACGTCCTGCGGGTGGTGCATCGGAATGACATGGGCATGCGCGTGCGCGACGTGGATGCCCGTGAACGCGAAGCCAACGCGCTCGACGCCGTACAGGCGTTTCATCTGGCGGCCGAGGCGCTGGCCCAAGTTGACGATGCTGGCGGCCAGGTCGGCCGGCATGTCTTCGTAATAGGGATAGTGCTGTTTGGGAATGATGAGCGTGTGCCCCGGGCGCACGGGCTGGATGTCGAGGAAGGCCAACAGGCGGTCGTCTTCGTGGACGACGTGCGCGGGAATCTCGTGACGGGCGATGCGGCAGAACAGGCAGTTGTCGGACATGCTTGCCTCGGCGTGTAAGGGGACTGCACGGCGGCCTGGCGCGCGGCGGTTCCGGGAAGGGGGACGGCAATACCGATAAAATACCTCGAGTTACATCCCACGCGGGTATCCCAAGGAGGTTCCATGTTGCGCGATGACGACGTCGTGCAGGTCATCAGCAATGCGCCGGACCTGTTGCTGGCCAAGCGCATTGCGCACGTGCTCGTCGAGGATGGACTGGCCGCGTGCGTGAACCTCGGCGCGCCCGGGTTGTCCATCTACCTGTGGAACGGCGAGGTCGAAGGGGCTGAGGAAATCCCCATTCAGATCAAGACGACCTACGCGCGGCATGCCGCCGTCGTGCAGGCGTTGTCGGAACTCCATCCCTACGACGTGCCCGAGATCATCGTGCTTCCGGTCATTGCCGGCGCGGCGCCATACCTGGACTGGGTGCGCGAGCAGACGGCCATTACGCAGAACAAGAGAAACTGATGTTGCAACTTGCCGGTACGGTCGGTGCGCGCGGGCGCGCCGAGAGCGCGACCTCCGCCTTTTTCAGGCACTGCCTGCTGCTGCTGGCGATGGCTTTCCTGCTGTTCGGATGGCAGGCTGCCGCGCGCGCGGACGCCGAATTCCTCGAGCCCGAAAAGGCGTTCGTGTTCAGCGCCAACATGGCGTCCGCGGACACGCTGGAGCTGCATTACGAGGTAGCGCCCGGCTACTACATGTACCGCGAGCGCTTCGCGATTGCCATCAACCCCGCCGACGCCACCACGCTGGGCGAGGCCGTTTACCCCAAGGGCGAAGTCAAATACGACCCAACCTTTGAAAAGGACATGGAGGTCTTCCACAAGGACGTGACGATCCGCGTCCCGGTGGGGACCGGCGGACAGCCCTTCACGCTGACGCTGACGGGCCAGGGCTGTGCGGATGCCGGACTTTGCTATCCGCCGATGGACAGCACCGTGAAGCTCACGCCCGTGGCGGGCGGATACGCGGTGGCGGGCACGGGACTGGGCGGGGCGTTGGCGCCGCAAGCGGCTTCCGGCGGCTTGTCCGCCCTGGTTAACGCCGGGGACACCGGGCTGGCCGACGCGCTGGGCGGGCTGGGATGGATCAAGACGGCGGGCGTCTTTCTGGTGCTGGGCCTGTTGCTCGCCTTCACGCCGTGCGTACTGCCCATGATCCCCATCCTGTCGTCCATCGTGCTGGGCGGCGCGCAGCAGGAACGGCCCAGTCGCGGACGCGGATTGGCGCTGGCTGCTACTTACGTGCTGGGCATGTCGGTGGTGTACACCGCGCTGGGCGTGGCTGCCGGCCTGAGCGGCGCGGGGCTCGCGGCCTGGCTGCAGACGCCTTGGATCCTGACCCTCTTTGCCATCCTGTTGACCGTGCTGGCGTTGGCCATGTTCGACGTATTCACGTTCCAGATGCCGTCGGGTGTGCAGGCGATGCTGTCCGAGCGCTCTTCGCGCGTGCCAGGTGGACGCTACACCGGCGCGCTGGTCATGGGCGCCTTGTCGGCGCTGATTGTCGGTCCGTGCGTGGCCGCGCCGCTGGCCGGCGCCTTGCTGTATATCTCGCAGACCGGGGACGTGGTCCTGGGCGGATCGGCGCTCTTTGCGATGGCATGGGGAATGGGCGTGCCGCTGTTGATCGTCGGTGCCTCGTCGTCCGCCTTGCTGCCCAAGGCCGGACCGTGGATGGACGGCGTGAAGCGATTGTTCGGCATGCTGCTGCTGGCGACCGCGTGGTGGATGCTGATTCCGGTCGTGCCAACCTGGGTTCAGATGACGGGCTGGGCGTTCCTGGCCGTCGTGTCGGCCGTCATGCTGCGCGCCTTTGACGCCTTGCCGCCAGGCGCGGGGGCCGGCCGCATGTTCGGCAAGGGCCTGGGCCTGTTGCTCGCCCTGGCGGCCGCGGCGTGGCTCGTGGGGGCTGCCAGCGGCGGACGTGATGTGCTGCAGCCGCTGTCGCACCTGGCCGCGCGCGTTGATGCGCCGGCTGCCGGCGGCGCCGCTGCGGGCGAGGTGCATTTCACCCGCGTGCGCAGCAACGCCGAGCTGGACACGCTGCTGGCGCAAAGCACCCGTCCGGTCATGCTGGACTTCTATGCGGACTGGTGCGTGTCGTGCCGCGAGATGGAGCGCTTCACGTTCACGGATCCGGGGGTGGCGCAGCGCATGGCGGGCATGGTGCTGGTGCAGGCGGATGTGACTGCGAACAATGCCGACGACCGTGCGCTGCTCAAGCGCTTCCGTCTGTTCGGCCCGCCCGGCATCATGTTCTTCGAGCCCGGTGGCAAGGAAATCGCGGATGCGCGCGTGGTGGGCTTTCAGGACGCAAAGCGCTTCACGGAATCGCTGGACCGCGTGCTCGTGCGTTGAGGGGCGGGCGGGGCAGCGCAGGCGTTAACGTCTGATGCGCGCAACGCGGCAATGCTTGCGTTGAATCAAGAAAAGCGGCGATATACCATGATCGCTTCGCTGCCCGCGCGGCGCATCCAACTCCCTTCAGGCCGGCGCCGTGACGTCCACCACCGTTGATGCAAGTCAGGACCGGAACGGTCTGATTTATCTTCAATTGATGTTCGTCATGGCCACATGGGGCTTGAACATCGTCTCCATCAAGTATCTGACGCAGCACATGGATATCCAGGCGCTGGCTGCCGTGCGGATCGTCATTGCGTTCATCACTGTCACCCTCATCATGAAGGCGCGCGGCAGCCGCATTCCGAAACTGGGCGGTGCGCAGTTGGGCTGGGTGGCGCTTGCCGGGTTTCTGGTGGTGTATGCGCACCAGGTGGCGCTGGTGTCAGGCCTGCGGGTTTCCTCGGCGGCCAACGGCACGCTGATCATGGCCACCAGCCCGTTGCTGTCCGCCTTTCTGGCCGCCATCTTCTATCGCGAAAAGCTGACGGCCACCCGCATTGCCGGTGCGCTGCTCGGCCTGTTGGGCGTGGGCATGGTGGTGGCGGGCAGCGGCGCGCAGCTCGGGCTGACCGGATGGGGCGATGCGGTGGTGTTTGTGGCCGTGCTGGTCTTCGTGTTTGGCGGCCTTGTCATCCAGCGGATGTCGCGGATGATGGATCCCCTGGGCATGCTCTGGTACATGTACCTGGCCGGCGGCGTGATGCTGGTTGGACATGCCGCGCTGACGCCGTCCTCGTACCACGCGGATACGTGGCAGATGACGTGGTGGCCCTGGGCCGTGCTGATGTTCTCGGCGGTGGTCGCATCCGGTGTCAGCAACATCGTCTGGAACGCGGGCATCGCGCGGCTGGGGATCAGCCGCGCCGCGCTGTTCGTGAACTGGCTGCCGATCTTCGGGCTGCTGTTCGCGGCCCTGTTCCTGGACGAGCACGTCACGCTGACGCATGTCGTTGGCCTGAGCTGCGTGCTGGGCGGGACGTGGCTGGGACTGCGCCGCGCCCGCCGCGCTTAACGCTGGTTTTTCAGCAGCTTTGCAGCCTCGATGGCGAAGTACGTCAGGATGCCGTCGGCGCCGGCGCGCTTGAAGGCCAGCAGCGCCTCCATCATGACCTTGTCGTGGTCGAGCCAGCCATTGGCGGCGGCGGCCTTGATCATGGCGTATTCGCCGCTGACCTGATAGGCGAAGGTCGGCACGCGGAACGTGTCCTTGACCCGGCGCAGCACGTCCAGGTAAGGCATGCCCGGCTTGACCATGACCATGTCGGCGCCTTCCTGCAGGTCGCCGGCCACTTCACGCAGCGCCTCGTCGATGTTGCCCGGATCCATCTGGTAGGCCATCTTGTTGGACTTGCCCAGATTGGTGGCCGAGCCCACGGCATCGCGGAACGGGCCGTAGAACGCGCTGGCGTACTTGGCCGAATACGCCATGATGCGGGTGTGGATGTGGCCATTGGCCTCGAGCGCGCGGCGCACCGCGCCGATGCGGCCGTCCATCATGTCGCTGGGGGCGACCATGTCGACGCCGGCTTCGGCCTGCGTGAGCGCCTGCCTGACCAGGATCTCGACGGTGGGTTCGTTGATTACGTAACCGTCGGCGTCGATGACGCCGTCCTGGCCATGGCTGGTATACGGGTCCAGCGCCACGTCACAGAGCACGCCCAGTTCCGGGAAACGCGACTTCAGCTCGCGGACCACGCGTGGGATCAGGCCGTCGGGATTGGTGGCTTCGATGCCGTCCGGCGTCTTGAGCGACGGGTCGATGGCGGGAAAGAGCGACAACACCGGGATGCCCAGCGACACGCATTCCTCGGCCACCGGCAGCAGCGTGTCCAGCGAATAGCGGACCACACCGGGCAGGGAGGCGACAGCTTGCCGCAGGCCCGTGCCTTCGGCCACGAAAACCGGGTAGATCAGGTCATTGACCGTCAGGGCGTTCTCGCGCACCAGACGGCGCGTGAAGTCGTCGCGACGCAGGCGGCGGGGGCGGGAGACCGGAAACTCAGGGGTAATGATCTGCGGGTTCATGGTACGACCTTCGGGGAAATCCAATTTTCGATGTGAGCGCCGGCTTCTTCGAGGCCGATGCGCTCGGGCGCCGAGAAGGGAATCGTGTGCAGCGCGCCGATGTCGGCCAGGTCCTTGCGGACCGAGAAGACGGTGCGCATGCGCTGTCCGTACGGCAGCTTGTCGGCCTTGGTCAGCAGCGCCAGCACGGGGCGGCCGGTGGGCGCAATGAAGTTCGCCAGGCGCCGGTCCAGTTCGGTCACGCCGCGGCGGATGTCGATGAGCAGCACGATGCCGACCAGCGATTCACGGTCGCGCAGATAGCCGCCCAGGATGTCCGCCCACTTTTCCTTTTCGTTGCGGGCCACGGACGCGTAGCCGTAGCCGGGAAGGTCGACCAGATAGCCGATGTGGGCTTCGGGGTCCAGCGGGTCAGGCAGGCCGAACATGTTGATCAGGCGCGTGCGGCCCGGCGTCTTGCTGGAGAACGCAAGACGGCGCTGGTTGCACAGCACGTTGATGGACGTGGACTTGCCAGCGTTGGAGCGGCCGACGAAGCAGACCTCGGGAGCGCCGGCGGGCGGCAACTGGTCGAGGCGAGCCGCGGAAGTGAGGAAGGAGGCGCGATGTAGGAGGGACACGGATGGCTTTCGATACGGTTGGTTTCGAGCCCTATTGTATAATCCGGCGTTTGCTACAGTGGTCCCCGTGCGCGGAGCCGTCTTTTTTGCTTACTGTTTAGCTGCCATCCAGCCAGTAAAAGCCCTTCCCGGGCAGTGCTGACGCAGCCTCGCAGCAAGATCGCAAGCAGGACAAGCAAAACAGGTTCGATACGGTTTTACTGCGAGTGCGGGCAGGCGTGGGCGCCTTTTTGCGCCTTGATCGATGTGATCGTCGAGGTCTTCATGAAGCGTGTGCTGTCCCGGATGTTGGTTGCGAGCGGGCTGTTGCTCGGCGCCTCCGCCCTCTCTGCTACGAGTTTCGCCGCCAATGGCGCTGCGGGCCCGGCCAAACCAGATGCCGCCAAGGGCGGTCAGCTGTTTGACCAAGGCGACGCGGCCCGCGGCATCATTGCCTGTGCCTCCTGTCACGGCGCGGCGGGTAACAGCACCATTCCGGTGAACCCGAACCTGGCCGCGCAGCCGCACGAATACCTGGCCAAGCAGCTTGCCGACTTCAAGATCAAGGAAGGCGCCAAGACTCCCGTGCGCAATGGTCCGGACGGCAATCCCAGCGCCATGACCGCCATGGTGCAGAACCTGACCCCGGCCGACATGCAGAACGTCGCGCTGTACCTGGCGACGCAGCCGCTCAAAGAGCCCGCCACGGCAGGCCATGAGAACTTGGTTGAGCTAGGTCAAAAGATCTGGCGTGGCGGTTTGCCTGACCGCAATGTGCCCGCTTGCGCGGCATGCCATTCTGCCAATGGCGCCGGAATTCCCGGCCAGTACCCCCGTTTGTCGGGGCAGTTCCCCGTGTACATCGAAGAGCAACTGAAGCTTTTCCGTAGCGGCGACCGCAAGAACGACGTCATGCACGCCATCGCGGACCGCATGTCGGACGCCGACATCAAGGCGGTGTCGGATTACGCGGCCGGCCTTCGGTAAACGATTGGCCGCAACGTGCGCGGCCGGTCCGCGTTGATGCAACTTGAGCGCGCCGGAACCTCGTTCCGTCACGCACTGTCTATGAGGGGGGTAGCCGATAGCGCGGCCCCCCTTTTTTCATGAATTCGACTCGAACCCACTCCCGCCCCTCTCTGCGCAGCCTGCCAGGCGATCTCTTTGAACTTCTGGGTTCGATGCGTTTTGCCGTCAGCCTGCTGATGTTCATCTGCGTGGCCAGCCTGGTGGGGACGGTGCTGCAGCAGAACCGCTCGTCCAACAACTACATCGACCAGTTCGGCCCGTTCTGGTTTGAAGTGTTCGACAAGTTCTCCATCTGGCACGTCTACAACAGCTGGTGGTTCCTGCTGATCATGGGCTTTCTGGTCGTGTCGACCTCGGTGTGCCTGATCCGCAATGCGCCCAAGATGCTGCGCGACGCGCGTTCGTTCCGCGAGCATGTGCGCGAAGGCAGCCTGCGCGCATTCCCGCATCGCGTGGAAACCACCGAGCCCACCGGCGTGCCGCAGACCGTGACCGGCCTGAAGGCGCTGCTGGGCCGCATGGGGTATGCGGTGCGCGTGCGCGAGGACCAGGACGGCGTCCTGGTGGCGGCCAAGAAGGGTAGCGCGAACCGCCTGGGGTATGTGTTCGCCCATGCGGCCATGGTCATCATCTGTATCGGCGGCCTGCTCGACAGCGAACTGCCGGTGCGCCTGCAGGTCATGTTTGGCGGCAAGCAGCCGATCGTCGACAACATGCTGATTTCCGAGGTGCCGGAGAGCGGGCGCCTGTCCGTCAACAATCCGAGCTTTCGTGCCAGCGTGCTCGTGCCCGAGGGCGGCCAGGCCACCACGGCGGTCGTGATGGTGGGCGACGGCGCTCTGGTGCAGCCGATGCCTTTCACGCTCAAGCTCAAGAAGTTCGTTGTCGACTACTACTCCACCGGCATGCCCAGCCGCTTCGCCAGCGAAGTCGAGGTCACCGACCCTGACACCGGCAAGACCTTCGATTCGACCATCGAGGTGAACGAGCCGCTGCGCTTCAAGGGCATGACGGTGTATCAGTCGAGCTTTGACGATGGCGGCAGCACGGTCGCGCTGAAGGGCTATCCGCTGGTGGGCGCCAACGACGCCACGTTCTCGGTCGACGGCACGGTCGGCAAGACCAGCGAACTCACCGCGCAGACGGCCAAGGGCCCGCGCAGCATGGGCATCGAGATCACGGCCATGCGTCCCATCAACGTCGAGGACCTGACCCGCGGCGATCCCAAGGGCGCCAACCAAAGCTTTGCGGAACACGTGGCGTCGGTCGCCGGCAGTGCGGCCGGCAAGAAGAACGAGAACCTGCGCAACGTGGGTCCCAGCGTCGAGTACAAGCTGATCGACGATGCGGGCCAGGCGCACGAATTCCAGAACTACATGCTGCCCGTCGAGCTGGACGGCGCGGCCGTGTTTCTGGCCGGCGTGCGCAACAACGCGGCCGAGCCGTTCCGCTATCTGCGCATTCCGGCCGACGACGACAGCACCATTGCTGAATTCATGCGCCTGCGCGCCACCCTGGCCGACCCGGCCGCGCGCAAGGAAGCGGCCCGCCGCTTTGCCGAGCGCAACAGCCCGTCGGGCGCCGACCGCCAGCCGCTGGAGACCGCGGCCGAGCGCGCGCTGGACACCTTTGCCTCCGGCGGCCTGCAGGCCGTTGCGGCCTTCCTGCAAGCCAACACGCCGGCCCCGGATCTGGAGCGCGCGGCCGATGTCGTGATCCGCCTGATCGGCGCCAGCATGAATGAATTGCGCGCCATCGCGCGCGAACGCGCGGGTCAGCCGCCCGTACCCGTCGAAGGCCAGGAGGGCGAACGCGCGGCAGTGTGGTCGCGCCTGGCGGTGGCGGCGCTGTCCGATCTGACCGTCTATCCCGCGCCGGTTTTCCTGTCGCTGGCCGACTTCAACCACGTGCAGGCCAGCGTGTTTCAGGTCAGCCGCACGCCCGGCAAGAACACCGTCTACCTGGGCAGCCTGCTGCTGGTCCTGGGCGTGTTCTCCATGTTCTACATCCGCGATCGTCGTGTCTGGATCTGGGTCAAGCCGCAAGGCGGCGGCAGCAGCGTCCTGGCGGCCATGACGTCACAGAAGCGTACACTTGACTTCAATCAAGAGTTCGAACGCTTCAAGCAGGCGCTGCTGCGCCAGAAAAAAGGGTCCTAAGGTTATTTATGTCCACGACGACCACCACGCAACCCCCGTCGCCTGAATCGCTCTGGCAGGATGCCTTGTCCGAAACCGGCGACAACCGCGCGCAACGCGGCAAGCCTGACTGGACCGACATCGTCTTCTTTTTGCTGCTTGCGGTGGGGGCAGGATTCGCGCTGACCCGATACGGGCACGCGATGGACTATTACGAGAAGATCATCCTGTGCGGCACGGTGCCTGCGGTGGCCTGGCTGGGCTGGCTGTGGCGGCCGCTGCGCCGGCTGATGATCGCCTGTGCGATCTCGTCGGGCCTGGCGCTGATGCTGTATGGCACCGATCTCGCCCGCGCCGAGCAGGTGTTCTTCCTGAAGTATCTGTTCTCCTCGCAGTCCGCCATCCTGTGGATGAGCGCGCTGTTTGCGCTGTCGATGGTCTGCTACTGGATTGGCCTGTTCAGCCCGACGGCCGCATGGCTGGGCACGGCTCTGAGCTGGGGAGCGGTGTTCGCGGGCGTCACGGGTCTACTCGTGCGCTGGCGCGAGGGCCATCTGATGGGCCCGGATCTGGGCCATATCCCGGTCAGCAACCTGTACGAAGTCTTCGTTCTGTTTTCCCTCATTACGGCGCTGTTCTACCTGTACTACGAACGCAAATACGCCACGCGCGCGCTGGGCGGCTTCGTGATGCTGGTGGTGACGTCGGCCGTCGTGTTCCTGCTCTGGTATTCGTTCACGCGCGACGCGGGACAGATCCAGCCGCTGGTGCCCGCGCTCAAGAGCTGGTGGATGAAACTGCATGTGCCCGCCAACTTCATTGGCTACGGCACGTTCTCGCTGGCGGCGATGGTGGGCTTTGCGTACCTGGTCAAGCAGCACGGCCAGACCACGTCGTGGGCCAAGCTGGCGCCGCTGTTCATTCTGGGCGTGCTGCTGTGCGCCGAGCCCATGGTGTTCCGCACTGACGGCCTGTCGGCCACCTGGATGCTGTATTTCGGCGTGGGTGCGGTGATCGTGGGCGCTATTCTTCTGGGCCGCCGCCGCATCGCGGAAGCGCTGCCCTCGCTGGAAGTGCTGGACGACATCATGTATCGCGCCATCGCGATCGGATTCGCCTTCTTCACGGTGGCCACCATCCTGGGGGCGCTGTGGGCGGCCGATGCGTGGGGTGCGTACTGGCAGTGGGATCCCAAGGAAACCTGGGCGCTGATCGTCTGGCTGAACTACGCGGCATGGCTGCACATGCGCCTCATCAAGGGCCTGCGCGGCGCGATGGCGGCCTATTGGGCGCTGATGGGTCTGTTGATCACGGGCTTCGCGTTCCTGGGCGTGAACATGTTCCTGTCGGGCCTGCACTCGTACGGCCAGCTCTAAGCTCGCAAGTATCCCCGCAGACGAACAAAGGCCCCTGCATGCAGGGGCCTTTGTCCTTTGCGCGACGCCGGTTCAGGGAAGCAGCGATTCGCCGCGTAGCTGGTCCGCCAGGGTTTCGCGCTGGCGCACGACATAGAATTTATCGCCATCGACCATGACCTCGGCCGGGCGGCCGCGCGAGTTGTAGTTGCTGGCCATGGTCATGCCGTAGGCACCGGCCGATTCCACTGCAAGCACGTCGCCTTGGCGGATCGTGAGCAGGCGCTGCTTCGCGAGCCAATCGGCACTTTCGCAGACAGGGCCGACGATGTCGTATTCGGCGGCGTCGCCGGCGCGGGGGTGCAGCGGCTGCACGCCATGGAATGCATCGTAGAGCGCCGGACGCAGCAGGTCGTTCATGGCCGCGTCGACGATGGCGAAATTGCGGGCTTCGGCGTGCTTGATGTATTGCACGGTGGTGAGCAGCACGCCGGCATTGCCAACGAGCGAGCGTCCCGGTTCCAGCACCAGTTGCAGGTGACCCTGGCCGCGCGCGTTCAATCGTTCGAAAACGCGGTCCAGCAGGGCGCGTGGTGAAGGCGGCGTCTCGTCCATATAGCGGATGCCCAGTCCGCCGCCCAGGTCCAGGTGTTCGATATGCATGCCCGCTTGTTCCAGACCCTCGATCAGGTCCAGCAGCTTTTCGAGCGCATCGAAGTAGGGGCTGATGTCGGTGAGCTGCGAGCCGATGTGGCAGTCCACGCCGACGATCCGAAGGCCGGGCAGCGACTGCGCGGTGCGGTAGGCTTCGAGTGCGTCGCCGATGGCAATGCCGAACTTGTTTTCTTTCAGGCCGGTCGAGATGTACGGGTGCGTGCGGGCGTCGACGTCCGGGTTCACGCGCAGCGATACGGGGGCGCGCAGGCCCAGGTGCGCGGCGATGTCGGACAGGCGGTGCAGTTCGTCAACGGATTCGACGTTGAAGCACTTTACGCCGGCGTGCAGGGCATCGCGCATTTCCCAGGCCTGCTTGCCCACGCCGGAAAACACAATTCGGGAAGCATCGGCGCCCGCGGCGAGAGCACGATGTAGTTCGCCGCCCGACACGATGTCAAAGCCGGCGCCGAGCCGCGCGAATTCGCCAAGCACCGCCAGGTTGGAATTGGCCTTCATGCCATAGCAGACGAGCACCGGACGCTGCCCGATGGCGCTGCAATAGGATTGCCAGGCGGCTTTCAGGGCCGCGCGGGAGTAGACGTAAAGTGGCGTTCCCAACCGTTCGGCCAGATGGTCAAGCGGCACATCTTCGGCGTACAACACGTTATTGCGGTACTGGAAGTAGGGATGGCCGGCCAACTCTGGCGGGGTTGGGAACGGAGGCGTCATGGGAGGACCGGGGCGGGCGGGATCTGCGCTGGCGGCGGGTTCTGCTGCGTGCGGGCCGGCGCCTTGCTGCCTTCAGGGGGCGGCGGCATGAAGAGCGGCCCCTTGTACCCGCAGGCCGTCACCATGCCGGCCGCCATGAGCGTGGCTACAATGCGAAGAGCCATGCGGCTATATGCCAATTGGAACACTGGGAACTCCGTAATTCTTGCAGGCTCGATTATGACCGAAACCGAATTTCTTGCGTTGATCGACCAGGTGCTGGACAGCATCGAAAGCCAGGCCGATGACTGGGCGGCTTCGCTCGACGTCGACGTCGAAACCAGCCGTAGCGGCAATGTGCTGACCCTGGTTTTCGAGGACAACACCCACGTCGTGGTGAACAGCCAGGCCGTCATGCAGGAGCTGTGGGTCGCCGCGCGCAGCGGCGGATTCCACTACCGCTTTGATGGCCAGCACTGGAACGATACCCGGGGCGGGCCGCAGTTGCCGGACGCCTTGTCCCAGATCTGCTCCGCGGCCGCCGGCGTCCCCGTGACGATCCGGCTGTAAAAAAAAGGCCGGCCGGTGGGGCCGGCCTTTTTGCATCAGAAGGGAATCTTCTGCGACCAGGGCGTGGCGGTCTGCGTACCGACGCCTGGTGCGACCTTGATCCGGGTTTCCTCGCTGGAACCGCTGCTCAGGCCATTCAGGAATTCACCCAACGTGTCGGCCTCGGGTAGTCCAAGGCGGGCCACGGCCTGTCCCGGCGGGAATTCAGAGAAGTAGAACTCGCCGTTTTCCACCAGCAGGCCGTCCGGACGGGGACGCGGCTTTTCTTCCGGCACGCCCTTCAGCACGCTCTGCATGTAGTCCACCCAGATCGGCATGGCGACGCCGCCGCCGGTCTCGCGCGAACCCAGCGACTTGGGCTGGTCAAAGCCCAGCCAGGCGGTCGCTGCCAGCGTCGGCGTATAGCCCGAGAACCAGGCGTCCACGGATTCGTTGGTCGTGCCCGTCTTGCCGGCGATGTCGCCGCGCTTGAGCAGAGCCCGGGCGCGCGCCGCAGTGCCGTACGTGGTGACGCCGCGCAGGATGTCGTCCATGACCCAGGCCGTGCGCGGGTCGATGGCGCGAGCCGCCGCATCGCCAGCGACAACCGGCTTGGACTGCATGATGACCTTGCCGCTGCTGTCGGTGACGCGGTCGATCAGGTAGGGCGTGACGCGGTAGCCGCCATTGGCGAACACCGAGAAGGCGCCCGCCAGCTGCAGCGGCGTGACGGAGCCGGCGCCCAGCGCCAGCGGCAGCACGGCGGGCTGGCGCGCCTTGTCAAAGCCGAAGCGGGTCAGGTAGTCCTGCGCGTATTGCGGACCGATGGCCTGCAGAATGCGGATCGACACCATGTTCTTGGACTTGTACAGGCCCTGGCGCAGCGTCAGCATGGGCTCGTACTGGTTGCCGTAGTTCTTGGGGTTCCAGGCCTTGGAGCCGGTTTGCGCGGCGGTGAGTTCAAAGGGCTGGTCCGAGATCTGCGTGCCCGGCGTCAGTCCGCGTTCCAGCGAGGCGGCGTAGATGAAGGGCTTGATGTTCGAGCCCGGCTGGCGCCATGCCTGCGTCACGCGGTTGAAGTTGCCACGGTAGAAATCGAAGCCGCCGACCATGGCGCGGATGGCGCCGTCCTGCGGCGACAGCGCCACGAAGGCCGCCTGTACCGACGGCAAGTTGATGATTTCCCAGTTGTCGCCGAACTTGCGGATGTAGACCACGGAGCCGCGCTTGATGCGCTGCTCGGGCTTGGCCTTGTCGTTCAGTGCGCGGGCGACCACGCCCAGCACCTTCTTGTCCGTCACGGTGATGACTTCGCGCGAGCTGCGTGCCAGCTTCACTTCGGTGGGACTGGCCGACAGCACCACCGCAGTCAGCAGGTCGCCGCTGTCCGGGAATTTGTCGAACACGCCGTCCAGGAACTCGTCGAGCGCGGCGGGGTTGTTCTCGGTGCCCGCGGGCAGATCCAGCTGTTCTTCCGGGCCGGGATAGGGCGCACGGCGCGTGTATTCCAGCACGCCTTCGCGCACGGCGCGGTAGGCGGCTTCCTGGTCCTTGGACTGCACGGTCGTGTAGATGTTGATGCCGCGCGAATACACGTTGTCCTGATACACGTTGTAGAGAAGCTGGCGCGCCAGCTCGGCCACGTATTCGCCATGGATGGAATAGCCGCCGGCCGGCGTGCCTTCGGCGGACTTCATGACGATGGGCTGCGCCATCGCCTGCTTGTATTCCGGTTCGGTCAGGTAACCCAGCGAGTGCATGCGGCCCAGCACGTAGCGCTGGCGCAATTCGGCGCGGGGGCGGTTGGCGATGGGGTTGAAGCGCGACGGGGCCTTGGGAATGCCGGCCAGCATGGCGGCTTCGGCCGGCGTGACTTCCGACAGGGGCTTGCCGAAATAGGTGCGCGAGGCGGCCGCGAAGCCGTAGGCGCGGTGGCCCAGGTAGATCTGGTTCATGTAGAGCTCAAGGATCTGGTCCTTGGTGAGCTCCGATTCAATCTTGAAGGTCAGCAGCAGTTCGTAGAACTTGCGCGAATAGGTCTTTTCGGACGACAGGTAGAAGTTGCGCGCGACCTGCATCGTGATCGTGCTGGCGCCCTGCGTCTTGGACATGCTGATCAGGTTGGTCAGGCCGGCCCGCACCACGCCCATCCAGTCGATGCCGCCGTGCTGGTAGAAGCGGTCGTCTTCGGCCGCCAGTACCGCGGATTTCATGACGTCCGGGATTTCGTTGAAGCGCAGCACGTTGCGGCGTTCTTCGCCGAACTCGCCGATCAGGACGCGGTCTGCCGTGTACACGCGCAGCGGCACCCGCGGCCGATAGTCCGTCATGGCGTTCAAGTCGGGCAGATTGGGCCACGCGAGCGCCAGCGCCATCCCCGCGAGCAGGACGCCGCACAGGAACAGGCCGGCGAAAAAGATGCCGGTTTTAACGAAGAACCGCAGTATCGGGGAGCCGCTGCTGACGGGCTTGTCTTTTTTGGAGGAATTCTGGGGCTTGCTCATCGCGGCGATTTTACGGGTATCTCCGGGCCCACCTCATGGCGGGGGATCGGTTTCTGTAACAAAATAGTTCAGTGTGGTGCACGGGCAACTGGCGGCAAATGTGATAATGCCGCCATGAACTTTGCCGCTAACTCATGTCCGGAGGCAGCCCCGGACCCGGAGCGCTCCGACGCAGCGCCTGAAAGCCAGCCCTGCGCCGTCGAGTGCACGGGCAAGACCGTGTCGTTGCCGCACGACCTGCCGGTATTCTTGGTCGGAATGATGGGCGCGGGCAAGACAACCATAGGCCGTAGCCTGGCGCGGGCGCTGGGGCGCGACTTTATGGATCTGGATCATGAGCTCGAGGCGCGTTGCGGCGTGCGGGTGCCGGTAATCTTCGAAATCGAGGGCGAAGCCGGTTTTCGTCGCCGAGAGTCCGCCGCATTGGAAGAGTGTACCCAACGGCGCAACATAATTCTTGCCACGGGCGGCGGCGCCATCCTGGCCGCCGAGAACCGGCAACTGTTGCACGAGCGCGGCATTGTCGTCTATCTGCGAGCCAGCGTGGACGAATTGTTCCGCCGGACCTGCCGTGACCGCAACCGGCCCCTGCTGGCCACCGCCGACCCGCGCGGCACGCTGCGCGACCTGATGACCCGGCGCGAGCCCCTCTACAAGGAAGTCGCCGACCTGGTGGTGGAAACGGGCTCCATGCCCATCCACACCCTGGTCAAGGCGCTGCTGCCGCAACTACAAGCTTTCGAGAAGCGCATATGAACGTTGTTGACGTCGAAACCCCGGGCGGAAGCTATCCGATCCACATCGGACCTGGCCGCCTGGACTTCCTGGATCAGTGCATCCCCGCGGATGCCACCGCCATTGCCGTGGTCACCAATCCGACCGTGGCGGCCCTGTACGCCGAGCGCGCCGAGGCCGCGTTGGCGCGCACGGGCAAGCGGGTGCTGCGCATCGAGCTGCCCGACGGCGAGGCCTACAAGGACTGGCAGTCGCTCAACCTGATCTTCGATGCGCTGCTGGGCAATCGCCTGGACCGGCGCTGCGTCCTGGTCGCCCTGGGCGGCGGCGTCATCGGCGACATGACGGGTTTTGCGGCGGCCGTGTACATGCGCGGCGTGCGCTTCCTGCAGGTGCCCACGACGCTGCTGGCGCAGGTCGACTCCTCGGTGGGCGGCAAGACCGCCGTGAATCACCCGCTGGGCAAGAACATGATCGGCGCCTTCTACCAGCCGATCGCGGTCGAGATCGACACCGACGTGCTGGGCACCCTGCCGGCGCGCGAGGTGTCGGCGGGCCTGGCCGAGGTCATTAAATACGGCCTTATCCTGGATCCCGAATTCTGGCGCTGGTGCGAGGACAACGCGCAGAAGCTGCGCGCTCTGGATCACGATGCCGTGGCCCACGCGATCCGCCGCTCGTGCGAGCTGAAGGCGCAGGTGGTCGGCAAGGACGAGCGCGAATCCGGGCTGCGCGCCATCCTGAACCTGGGACACACGTTCGGCCACGCCATTGAATCGGGCCTTGGTTACGGCGCGTGGCTGCATGGCGAGGCGGTGGGCTGCGGCATGGTCCAGGCGGCCGAGCTGTCGGCCGACGTGGCGGGCTTCGATCGTGTCGATGTCGAGCGCGTGCGCGCGCTGGTGCAAGCTATTGGCTGTCCGGCAATCGCGCCCGACCTGGGCGCCGACCGCTGGCTCGACCTGATGCAGGTGGACAAGAAGACCGAAGGCGGCTCGATCCGCTACGTGCTCATGACACGCATCGGCGAAGCCGTGATGCGGCCGGCCCCCGACGATGCGGTGCGCGCCGTGCTGGCCCGAACCACCCAGTAAACGCAGTCAAGGACGGTGTTGCAGATGAATGAACTGGCTTCCTATGCTTCTCACCCGTCCCGATCGCGCGGCCGGACGCACGCCGAACCGCCGCCGGAGAACCGCACGGAGTTCCAGCGCGATCGTGATCGCATCGTCCATTCCGGCGCCTTCCGGCGGCTGGAATACAAGACGCAGGTCTTCGTCAATCACGAAGGCGACCTGTTCCGCACGCGCCTGACGCACAGCCTCGAAGTGGCGCAGATCGCGCGTACGCTGGCGCGCAGCATGGGGCTGTCCGAAGACCTGACCGAAGCCATTTCGCTGGCGCACGACCTGGGCCACACGCCTTTCGGCCACGCCGGCCAGGACGAGCTGAACGCCTGCATGCGCGAGCTGGCCCCGGAGGCGGGCGGCTTCGAACACAACCTGCAAAGCCTGCGCGTGGTGGATGAGCTTGAAGAGCGCTATGCCGACTTCAACGGCCTGAACCTGTGCTTCGAGACGCGCGAGGGCATTCTCAAGCATTGCTCGGTGGCCCATGCGCGCATGCTGGGCGACGTCGGTGAGCGGTTCCTGAACCGCACGCAGCCGTCGCTGGAGGCGCAGCTTGCCAACCTGGCCGACGAGATTGCGTACAACAACCACGACGTTGACGACGGGTTGCGCTCGGGGCTGATCACGCTGGATCAATTGAAGGAAGTGTCGATCTTCGAGCGGCACCATGCCTATGTGCTGGACCGCTATCCCGGCCTCGCGCCGCGGCGCGCGGTGGCTGAAACGATACGCCGGGTGATCAACACGCTGATTGTCGACCTTACCCGCACATCGCTCGCGCGCATCCGCGACGCGGCGCCGGCCAGCGCGGACGACGTGCGCCGCTCGCCGCCGCTGGCGGGGTTTTCCGAAGACATCCGCCGCGAAGCCGACACGCTGAAGAAATTTCTGTTCGACAACCTGTACCGCCACTACCGCGTGCTGCGCATGACGCGCAAGGCACGCCGCATTGTGCGCGACCTGTTCGCGGCGTTTCTGGATGACCCGCGCCTCTTGCCGCCCGATTACCGCCGCGCGCAGTTCAACGAACAGGCGCGCGCGATTGCCGACTACATCGCCGGCATGACCGACCGCTACGCCATCCGCGAACACAAGCGGCTGTTCGACATGGCGTAGCCTGCGCCGGCCCGCAGGCGGCGCGCTGTCAGCGATGCTTGCGGTAGGGCTCGTCGGCCTCGACGAAGGTCGCTTCGGCCAGCGCGTCCCGGGTCCATTCCTGCATCGCGGGCAGCGCCAGCACGGCGTTCATGTAGTCGCGCACCGGTCCTGCCGCGGCGATGTTGTAGGTCTTGAAGCGCGAGACCACCGGCGCGAAGAACGCGTCGGCAATCGAGAACCCGCCAAACAGGAACGGGCCGCCCTGACCGAACTGCGCGCGCGTTTCCTGCCAGATGGCCTGCACGCGCGCGACATCGGCGCGTGCCGCTTCGGGGAAGTCGATGCCTGGTAAATCCGCTTCGACATTCATCGGCATGGCCTGGCGCAGCGCGCCGAAACCGCTGTGCATCTGCGCGGCCAGCGATCGCGCCCGCGCGCGGGCCTTGGCATCCTTGGGCCACAACGCGGCCTCGGGGTGACGGTCGGCGGCGTATTCGCAGATCGCCAGCGAGTCCCACACGGCGAAATCGCCGTCCAGCAGCACGGGCACAAGGCCGGCGGGCGACACGGCGGCGACGCGTTGTGAAAACTCCTCGGTGAACAGGCCGACCTTTTGTTCCGTGAACGCGATGCCCGCCGCCCGCAGCGCGATCCACGGACGCATGGACCAGGACGAGTAGTTCTTGTTGCCGATGATCAGGGTGTACATGCAGACTTTCCCGTTGGTAGGAGTGGGGTGATCAGTCGCCAGGCTTGCGCCGCAAAAGTTTGCCCAGATACTGGCCGGTGTGGCTGGCCTCGGTTGCCGCCACGACTTCCGGCGTGCCTTGCGCCACGACCCGGCCGCCGCCGTCACCGCCTTCAGGGCCCATGTCGACAAGCCAGTCGGCCGTCTTGATGACGTCCAGGTTGTGCTCGATGATGAGCACCGTGTTGCCGGCGTCCACCAACTGATTTAGCACCTGGAGCAGCAGCTCGATGTCGCGGAAATGCAGGCCCGTCGTCGGCTCGTCCAGGATGTACAGCGTGCGGCCCGTGCTGCGGCGCGACAGCTCTTGCGAGAGCTTCACGCGCTGCGCCTCGCCGCCGGACAGCGTGGTCGCGCTTTGACCCAGGCGGATATACGACAGGCCCACGTCGATCAGCGTATGCAGCTTGCGCGAGATGGCGGGCACCGATTCGAAGTATTCGAGCGCCTGCTCGACGGTCAGGTCCAGCACCTCGCTGATGTTGCGGCCGCGATAGCGGATCTCGAGCGTTTCGCGGTTGTAGCGCTTGCCGTGGCAGACGTCGCAGGGCACGTACATGTCGGGCAGAAAGTGCATCTCGACCTTGACCACGCCGTCGCCCTGGCAGGCTTCGCAGCGTCCGCCCTTCACGTTGAAGCTGAACCGGCCCGGGTCGTAGCCGCGCGTGCGCGCCTCCGGCACGCCGGCGAAGAGTTCGCGGATGGGCGTGAAGAGTCCCGTGTACGTGGCGGGATTGCTGCGCGGGGTACGCCCGATGGGGCTTTGATCCACGCTGATGATCTTGTCGAAGTTCTCCAGCCCCTGCATCGACACGTAGGGGGCGGGTTCGCTCTGCGCGTGATGAAGCTGGCGCGATACGGCCACGGCCAGCGTGTCGTTGATGAGCGTGGACTTGCCCGAGCCGGACACGCCGGTCACGCAGACGAGCCGGCCGGCGGGCACGTGGAGGTCGACGTTCTTGAGGTTGTTGCCGGTGGCCCCGGTAAGCGTCAGCCACGGCAGCTCGTCGTCGACGGGGCGGCGCTTCGGGATGGCAATGGCGCGCGCGCCGCTCAGGTACTGGCCGGTCAGCGAATTGGGATCGCGCTGCACGGTCTCGGGGTCGCCTTGGGCCACGACCTCGCCGCCGTGCTCACCGGCGCCGGGCCCCATGTCCACGACCCAGTCGGCCATGCGGATCATGTCCTCGTCGTGCTCGACCACGATGACGCTATTGCCGAGATCGCGCAGGTGTTGCAGCGTGCCGATCAGGCGGTCGTTGTCGCGCTGGTGCAGGCCGATGGAGGGCTCGTCCAGCACGTACATCACGCCCGTCAGGCCCGAGCCGATCTGGCTGGCCAGGCGGATGCGCTGGGCCTCGCCGCCGGAGATCGTGTCCGCGCTGCGGTCCAGCGACAGGTAGTTCAGGCCGACGTTGTTCAGGAAGCTCAGCCGGGCCTCGATCTCGCGCACGATGCGCTGCGCGATTTCCTGCTTGGCGCCCGTCAGGTTCAGGTTGCGGAACCAGTCCAGGCAGCCGGACAGCGGCATGGCCTCGACTTCGTAGATGGCCTGGCCGTGGCGTTCGCCGCCGCGCGGATCATGGCCGATCAGCACGTTGCGCGCCTCGGGGCGCAGGCGCGAGCCCGCGCAGTCGGGGCAGGTCTTGATATTGCGGTACTTGCCCAGTTCCTCGCGCACCGTCGCCGAGTCCGTTTCGCGCCAGCGGCGCTCCAGGTTCGGGATGACGCCCTCGAAGGTGTGGCGCTTGACGGTGCTGCGGCCCTTCTCGTTCAGGTAGAGGAACGAGATCTCTTCTTCGCCGGACCCGTACAGGACCTTGTCGCGCAACGCTTCGGGCAGCTCCTCGAAGGGCGCCTCGATATCGAATTCGTAGTGGGCGGCCAAGCTGGTCAGCAGCGAATGCGTGAAGGCATTGCGGCGGTCCCAGCCGCGGATCGCGCCGGCGGCGAGGCTCAGCTCCGGAAAGGCGACGACCCGCTTCGGGTCAAAGAAGCCGACCTGTCCAATGCCGTCGCAACTGGGGCAGGCGCCCATGGGGTTGTTGAAGCTGAACAGGCGCGGCTCGAGCTCGGGCAGGCTGTGGCTGCACACCGGGCAGGCGTAGCGGCTGGAGAAGACCTGTTCGCGCTCGCTGTCCATGTCCAGCGCCAGGGCGCGACCTTCGGCCAGTTGCAGCGCGGTCTCGAAGCTTTCGGCCAGGCGCTGCTTGCTCTCGGGCTTGATGCGCAGGCGGTCGATGACGACGTCGATATCGTGCTTCTCGGTCTTTTTCAGCGGCGCCATGCCGTCGATTTCCACCAGCTGGCCGTCGACGCGCAGACGCACGTAACCCTGCGCCTGCAGGCTGGCGCATTCGTCCTCGAAGCTGCCTTTCTTGCCGCGCGCAATGGGCGCCAGCACCGCCAGCCGCGTCTCGGGCGTCCAGCCCAGCACCGCGTCCACCATCTGGCTGACGCTCTGGGCCTGCAGCGGCAGGCCGTGGTCGGGGCAATAGGGTGTGCCGACCCGCGCGTAGAGCAGGCGCAGGTAGTCGTGGATTTCGGTGATGGTGCCGACCGTGGAGCGGGGATTGTGTCCCGCGGCCTTCTGCTCGATCGAGATGGCCGGAGACAGGCCCTCGATCAGATCCACATCCGGCTTGTCCATCAGTTGCAGAAACTGGCGGGCGTAGGCCGACAGGCTTTCCACGTAGCGCCGCTGGCCTTCCGCGTAAAGCGTGTCGAATGCCAGCGAGGATTTGCCGGACCCGGACAGGCCGGTGACGACCACCAGCTTGTGGCGCGGCAGGTCCAGCGAGACGTTCTTGAGATTGTGGGTGCGGGCACCCCGAATGCGTATGGTCACGTCGGTATGGGTAACGTCCAGTTGCGTCGTCGATGGCGCCTTTGATCTCGCGCACCCTTTGGGCGCATTTCAGCGGTTTCAAAGGCCAACTTGGTACTATAGCGCGCCGAATCCTCTCGCGTTCAAGGCCGTTCATCGGGTTGGACAGGCCAGAGGCCGGCGCCGCACCGCAAGAATCAGACCGTGAGCGTATGACATGCAAACATGCGCGCCGCCCTAGTCATCGTTGAACTTTCCGCATGCCGGCAGACAAAAAACTGAAATTGACCCCTTCCGAGCGCCGCGCGAGCGTGGCCCTGGCCGGCCTGTTCGCCGCGCGGATGCTGGGCCTGTTCCTGTTGCTGCCCGTCTTCGCCGTTGCCGCAAGCGGCATGCCGGGCGGCGATGATCCCGTCCGCGTGGGCCTCGCGCTGGGCATGTACGGCCTGACCCAGGCGTTCATGCAGATCCCGTTCGGTCTGGCTTCCGACCGCTGGGGGCGTCGCCCCGTGGTGCTGTTCGGGCTGCTTCTCTTTGTCGCCGGCAGCATCGTGTGTGCGCAGGCGACGGATGTTTTCTGGATCACGATCGGCCGGGCCATCCAGGGCGCCGGCGCCATTTCCGCAGCCGTCACCGCCTGGCTGGCCGACGCCACCCGCGACGAAGTGCGCACGCGCGCCATGGCGATGGTGGGCGCATCGATCGGGCTTTCCTTCGCCGTGTCTCTGGTGCTTTCGCCGGTGCTGGTGGGCTGGTGGGGGCTGTCGGGTCTGTTCTGGACCATCGCCTGCCTGGGCGTCGTCTGCCTGGCGGTCGCGCGCTGGGTGGTGCCGGTCGTGCCCCGCACGCAGGCCCGCACGATGCAGGCAGCCAAGCCACGCGAGGTCCTGACCCATCGCGACCTGCTGCGCCTGAATTTCGGCGTCTTCGTGCTGCATCTGATTCAGGTGTCGCTCTTTGTCGTGGTGCCGGCGTTGCTGGCCAAGGTCGGCGGGCTGGACGCTCGCGACCTGTGGAAGGTCTACCTGCCAGTCATCCTGGTGTCGTTCGTCCTGATGGTGCCGGTGGTGTTCGTCGCCGAAAAGCGCCGGGCGCACCGGGGCGCGCTGCGCGCGTCGGTCGCCGCCCTGGTGCTGGTGTGCGCACTGCTGCCGGCCGCCAGCCATGGCTTTTACACGCTGGCCATCGCGCTGACCGGATTCTTCGTCGCCTTCAACGTGCTGGAAGCCCTGCAGCCCTCGCTCGTGTCGCGCGTGGCGCCGCAGGCCTACAAAGGGCTGGCGCTAGGCTTCTACAACACCGCGCAGGCCGCGGGCCTTTTCGCGGGGGGCGCCCTGGGCGGCTGGCTGGCGTCGCAGTCCGGCGCCAGCGCGGTGTTCATCGCTGCAGCAATCCTGTCGGCGGTATGGCTGGCGGTCACCTGGGCGCTGCGGCCCCTGGCCTGATGGCTGCGGGCTTTCCCGCAGACTTCGGAAAGTCGTGGATCTGGCCCCGAACGGCGTCCAACAGCGCCGAAATGGTTTGTCAGCAGTGTTCGATCTGTCACTGATCCCGTTTGGCGCGGCGAGCGCTTTTCGTCGATAATACGCATCAACACAGGCTTCACCTGGGCATCGCCGGCATCGCTTTGATGACCGGCGAGTTTCATGAAGCCGGTCTTCAACATCGCTTTTTTATGTTGTTGCCGGCGCGCTCGCGGCAACGCAAGGCGCAGGCTGTCAACAACAGAGGGACATCGGCATGGCATCGGTTAACAAAGTCATACTCGTGGGCAATCTGGGTCGCGACCCGGAAGTCCGCTATAGCCCCGACGGGGCGGCAATCTGCAACATGTCGATCGCCACCACCTCGTCCTGGAAGGACAAGGCCAGCGGCGAAAAGCGCGAAGAAACCGAATGGCACCGCGTCGTCATGTACAACCGCCTGGCTGAAATCGCCGGCGAATACCTGAAGAAGGGCCGCTCGGTCTACATCGAGGGCCGCCTCAAGACCCGCAAGTGGCAAGACAAGGACACGGGCGCCGACCGCTTCAGCACCGAGGTCGTCGCTGACCAGATGCAGATGCTGGGCGGCCGCGAAGACGGCGGCGGCGGTGGCGGCGGTAACTACGGTGGCGGCGGCTACGACGACGCGCCGCGCCAGCAGCGCGCGGCTCCGGCCCAACGCCCGGCGCCCCAACAGCGCCCGGCCCCCGCAGCGGCCCCTGCCAGCAGCGGCGCCAACCTGGCGGACATGGACGACGATATTCCGTTCTAAGCGGAATCAGCACTTCAAAAAGGCGGACCTTGCGGTCCGCCTTTTTTTGTCGCGAAAAGGATGATCGATGAGGGTTTACACCATCAATTCAGACTAAGCCTATAGATCTACGTATAATTGGCGCGGCCATTTTCAATCATGAATTTTTGAATTGTCGGCGTGTCTTGGCATCAGGGGCGACCGATAACCCTTCTGTGAGAAGAATCTTGAATTCCAGCGTTGACGCCCTTGATCTGACGATCGTTATTCCTTGCCTCAATGAAGAGGAGAATATTGTAGATATTCTGAATAGCGTGAAACAGGCAGTTGCGGGTCAGAGGTTCACGAGCGAAATCGTTGTCGTCGATGATCAGAGCGATGACGCCACGTATGAGCGAGCCATCCAGTGGGCGGCGGACAACCGGGGTGTGATTCCGGTGCGCGTGGTGCGTCGTGAATTGCAGCGGCGTGGCTATGGCGCCGTGGTCCGATACGGGGCTGCCCATGGCGTAGGCCGCTACGGCATTTTCGTTTCGGCGGACGCCGTCGATCCCATCGAACTGATTCCCAAGCTCTACGACGAAATGGAGAAAGGCGCTGTGCTGGCACAGTGCTCTCGGTATTTGGAAAAAGGGGATGACTCAACCATCCCGTTCAAATACAAGTTTTTCCAGTTTTTCTTCCGGATCGGTGTACGCATTGCACTGGGCCAATACATCCCCGATTCCACATACGCCTTCAAGATGTTCCGGCGCCGTGAGTTGCTTGGTATGGGGTTGAGCCAGAATCGCTTCAGCATCAGCCCGGAGATTACCTTCAAGGCGATCCTGACAGGCGGTCAGGTCAAATATATTCCTGGCGCGCAGGGTGTGCGCGCGCGGGGCGTATCAAAATTCATATTCCGCAAGGAAGGCATTGGATTCTCATATTGCCTCCTGCGCTCCTTCTTGCATCGCTACAAGATTGCATATTGGTTTTGAGCGCAACGCAGAAACAGGTATCCGGTTTTTCAAAATCAATGTCTTCCCTTAAAAAATGGGCGGCCCGCCAGTATCTGGTGTGTGCCGCCATTGCGCTTGCGCTTGTCGTTGCTGTTTTTCCTGATGTGATCTTCGAAGGCGCCAGCCTCCGAATGACGGATCACATGGCGGCTGAATATTATGGCGGCAAGGAATTGCGACCGTTCTATCCAGTGCCAGAGCACGTCAAGTGGTGGGGAGCTTATAACGATACCGGTGGAGCGGCATTCCAGTCCGAGCCCATGATTGAATTCATGCGGCGTGTGATGAAAACTGGAGATTCGCCTTATTGGAACCCCTATGCAGCCGGGGGGGCGATGGGTCCCGAAAGCTTGGTGGATATGAAGTTTTCGGTGCCCACGATTGTGACCGCCCTGACGGGCGGCTCGAGTTTGAGCTACAACGTGAGTGCCTTGATCTACTTTGTGCTGGGCATTTATTTCTTGATCCTGACAATGACCAGGGTCTTTGAGTTATCCAAGACTGCAGCGATTGGCGCAGCGGTTTTTTTCTTATTGAACGGATACGCTGTCGCCAACCTGGGCTCCAATGTGGCGCAGAGCTATCCTTTCATTCCTATATGTCTTTATGCAGTGCTAATGCACGCAAAGACGCCGAGTGCTCTCCGATTCGTTTGGGTCTGTCTCAGCTTTGCGTTGGCGTTGAGTTGCACCTTTGCGCCCACTACCATAGTGAGCATCATCGGGGTGTATGTCGTAGCCTTGGCGTATCTCGCGCATCGCGCAGCCAGTCGTGAGATCTCCGTTAAGGCGGTCCTGTATATTTTGGCTTTGCAGGCAGTCGCTGGCGGCTTCGCGGTGTCTATTCTGGCTTTTCTGTATCTGCCGGTGCTCGAAAACCTCGAGAGTACGGCACTGTTGAAAAACTACCTGATCCGAATTTACTACCCCGTGGTATTTCCCGGTGGCTTAGCAGGTTTGTTTTCACCCTCTCTATTTTTCGAGTCTTATAACCTCCGCGAGCCTGCGTCACTAGGGCCGAAATATTTTCCGAATACTGTCTATCATTTTGGGCTGGTCGCCTTCGCAGCGGCCGCGTGTGCTGTATCTAGAAGAAATGATAGGTTCCGCGTTGTAGCCTTAGTCTGCTCCGCTGCGGTGCTCTTCTTTCTTGCCAATATATATGGCGCCCGAGTCATCCGGCCGATTGTGGCGTCGATCCCAATTATTGGAAGCATCGGAAATCAATATTGGTGGATGTCGGTCGTCATGCCCATGGTCGCGCTAGTAGGGCTGGGACTAGACAACATCCGTTCGGGAAGCACACGGATACTGCCCGCGCTGGCCGTTCTAGGAATTGCGATCGCGGGCGCGATCTTCCTGTGGCAGACCTATGGACTGCGCGAACCCAACCTGGATTTCAAGCAGAGCGCTCTTATGTGGACGGGGATCCTGCTGGTCGCTCTTGTCTCGGGTCTGGTGTGCGCCAGGTTTGTTAGGGTAGGTTGGGTGCTCAAGGCACTTGCTGCGGTGTTCGTGGTGGTAATGTTTGTCGAATTGCTGATGTCTTCGAAAATGATTCGCTACGAGCGTAGTGACTTTTTCAAGAAGCCGACCGACGTCATCGCATTCGTGAAGAAAAACGTTGGTAATTACCGCACGGCGAACTTCGGAACGAGTGCGCTATATCCAGATCTAGGCTCGGCGTTCGGAATCCAGGAAGTCAGTTCGACCAACGAAGGAAATCTTCCATATTTTCGGGACTATTTCTACGACACGTTCGACATGGAGCCTTCGCAACAATTCGGCTTCAACTACACATTGAACAGAGGACCTTTTCCGAGCCTATATAGTATTCAGGACGAGCCGGAAAAAACGAAGATCGACTGGGCTGCCCTGGATTTGCTTGGAGTCAAATACATCATCACGCCGTCTTCGTACCTGAACTATAGAAAAGCGTTTCTCGAGCACGGGCTGAGCCTGGCTTTCGAGACGCCGGGGTCATTCGTTTACGAAAACCCGACGGTCATGGCCAGGGCTTTCTTTGTCCCGCGCGCGGAGCCGGCCCAGGATGAAGCTCTGACGCTGCGTGACGATTACCGGTCATCGGCCACCCCGATAGAAATTGTGCGGTATCGGAATGCGGAGGTCGTTCTTGCGAGCAACGCGGCGGAACCGGGTCTTGTCGTGTTTACTGATAACTGGCACCCAAATTGGTCGGCTACTGTCAACGGGAAGCCCGCGCAGGTGCTGAGGGTAAATGGGTTATTCCGGGGCATTCAAGTGCCCGCCGGCGACTTCCGCGTCGAACTGAAATATCGTCCCAAAACCCTGACGCTTGCGCTGTCCTTAAGCTTCGCAAGCCTCGCCCTGCTCGTCCTGATATTTGCATGCCGCAGACGGATTGATCGCTTTGTGCGCGATTTGGGTTTACCCATCGCAGATAAAAGCCAGACTGATTGGGGCAGATCGTGAGGAATCCAAAGCGATGGATACTCAGCGCACTGAAGGTATGCTTTGGTGCGCTGCTTGTATTCGCGCTCTTCAAAGGTGACTACATCGACGCCGGAGCGTTGGTGTTGGCCTTCACCAAGCCTGCATATTTCGCCCCGGCGCTCGTGCTGATGTTCATAGGCATTCTTGCGGGGGCATTCCGGTGGTGGCTGCTGCTGCGCATAGCCGGATTTCCTGTTCAGCTGCCAACGATATTGCGCATCCAGCTGATGAGCGGATTCTTTTCTCTATATATGCCAGGTGCCGCAGGCGGCGATGTCGTGCGGGCCATGTACATTTTCAGAGGCATGAAAAAGGGGCAGGGCCGGGGCGCCGCGACGCTATCTATTGTGTCAGACCGTGCGTTTTCCCTTTTCGGATTGTTGGGTGCTGCCTGTCTACTGAGCGTCTATCTGGTGTTTTCTTCAGACAAAGGAGCGAAGGCGGCCTCCTACATTGAAGGCATCGAATGGATTTTTGTGGCGTCGTGCGTGGCTGGCGTCGCCATGCTTATCGCATTTGCGCTGGCCAGATTCTTTAATTTGGGAAGGTTCTTGCCTGACAGGCTGCTCGAGTACGCACGAATTTTCCGGCAGAACGCCAGCGTATATAAGGCAAAGTGGCTTCAGCTTCTGTTCTGCGCCGTCATATCGGTTGCCGCCAGCGCGCTGGTCGCCCTGAGTATTGTCCTCATTGCGATGATTTTCCCGTTTGCGCCGGATCCGTTGGTGGCGGCAGTAGCGGGCGTATTTGGCAATCTGTTTTCCGCCATTCCGATTTCACCCGGGGGGCTGGGCGTGGGCGAGGTCGCCTTTGCCAAGGTGGTTGAAGAGTTATCGGGCACGGTCGGCCCGTTTGCCACCATTTATCTGACATTTCGGCTTGGAATGTTCCTCGTGAATATCCCCGGCGGCTTGCTCGCCTTATTGACTCCGCATAGAGATTTGCTCCCAGTTGAATGACAGCCTCACACGGGCCGGGATTTATATGGCGCTAGGTGCCACCCCGCATTCCAATCAAACGAAAACGCCGCATTGCGGCGTTTTTTTTTGCATGCAGTCTGGCGAAACCGCTAAGTACATTCTCGAACTCGCCTGTCGACCGCTTCCAGGCACACTGTACAAATTGTGACTCGCGGTCGTATATCCGCTCAAATATCGCAAAGCTTAGTCGGTATTGGTAACACTATTCCCTTTAAAATCAGACAGCGGCGATTGTTTTAAACGTCTGAGGGTTTTCCATGGCCCTGATCCGTAAGGGCGGCTTGCCCGCGGCTTAACTCTCTGATAGCCTTTTCGATGGTCAACCGAATGTTCTTAAAAATGGTCCGTAACTGGCCTGGGACGCTGCGGGAAAGGAACATCGAAAGTGGGCGAGAATTTATTAATAAACGCCGCAGCACGCGATTACGGCGCCGCCACGGAGATAATGCCGATTGGCAGCTTTCGCTCTGATAATTTCTGGAGGCGGCTATTTTGCAACTGGAAAACATTGGCGGTTGCAGCGGTAATTGGCGCCGCTTGCGGAGTCGTGGCTTATTTTGTCGTGCCAAAAAAATGGCAGGCCACCGTTCTCGTCCGCGTCGGTGATGCGGCGCCGGGCCATGAGTTTGAGCGCGAACTGCTGGAACAACTGTCGCTGACCGCGGCCTGGATCAGCAGCAAGGAATTTATCGACCCAATGTTGTCTTCGATGGGCTCTGCAGCGGCCGCGCGCGCCAACGGTGAGTCTTCGGATGCCAAGCTCTTCAAGGAGACGCTGACAGCGAAGGCAATACCAGGCAGCCAGTTGCTCAGAGTGGATTATCTGGGCTATTCGCACCAGCAGTTGCAAGCGTATGTCGATGCAATAGGAAATCAAGTGCGTGCCGCCCATGACCAAGTCATGGACGCGCGCCTGGAGGCGCTGAAAGGCCTACGGAATAAATATGATGGCGAGCTGGCGGCTGAGGAGCGAAGATATCAAGATCTACGCCGCAAGTACGAGGACATTTCCCGGCAGCCCGCTGATGCACAGCTATTTATTGCTCCCCAAGCCAGAGCGGAGATTTATGAGAGCGAGGCGCGGATGAACATGTTGACCCGAGCGGCAAACGAGTTGGATCAGCGTATTACGGCAGGACGCCAAACCGCGGTCGTCACCCAGGCTGAAATCTACGTGGAACCGGTATACCCAAAATTGGGAAAGTTCCTGCCTCCCGCAATACTGCTTGGAATTCTTTGCGGCTTCATCTTTTCGGTTTTTCGGGGCACAACGCGTTTTGTTCTTCTCAAGTAGAAATTCGGGCCCCCGGGGTAGTACCCAGGCGACCACGAGAACTCCGTGAAATTAATCAGACATTCCGTTTACAACCTACTCGGCCTAGGGCTTCCGCTACTTACCGCAGTATTCAGCATTCCGGTGCTCATCAGGGAACTGGGCGACGCCCGGTTCGGCCTGTTGACGCTGATCTGGGCAATCGTCAGCTACTTGAGCCTGTTCGACCTCGGACTGGGACGCGCCCTGACGCAGCATCTGGCGGTGATGCTCGAAGGCAAGGAGCGGCGGCGGGTGGGCGCACTGGTGGCGACCGCGATCGTCGTGATCGCGCTGTTCAGTGTTGTGGCGGGCGCGCTGATGGCGGCAGTTGGACCGTGGGGGTTGGGATTCATCGCCGCCGTTCCGGATAAAACCGAAGCAATCAACGCCATCTGGATCATGGCGCTTGCCATGCCGGCTGTCGTGCTGACTGCCGGCTTTCGGGGAATTCTGGAAGCGAGACACGCATTTGCCGTTATCAATCTGATCCGGCTGCCGATGGGCCTATTGACCTTTCTGGGCCCCTTGGCGGTCGTGCTTTACGGTCCGCCGCGGCTGGACGTGATTACGCTGGTTCTCGCTGGCGGACGAGTGGTGACCTGCGCATTGCACGCCTGGTACGCAAAACGCTACCTGCCGGACGATGTGGGGTCATTCAAGTTCGACAAGACGCTGATCCGGCCGCTTTGCAGTTCTGGAGGCTGGATGACGGTCAGCAATGTGGTGAGCCCGATCATGAGCTACGCCGACAGATTTATCGTCGGCGCAGTCATATCGTCGGCGGCCGTGGCCTATTACGTTACCCCCCAGGAGCTGATTACCAAATTGTCGATTCTGCCGGGCGCGCTGACTGCTGTGTTGTTTCCGGCGCTGGCGGCGCAGATTGCCCGGCAAGACGAAGCGGTGATGCCCCTGATCACCAAGGCAGCAGGTTGGATTTTCCTGACCTTGTTGCCGATCACCGCGGCCATCGCCATTTTTGCCAAGGAACTGCTGACGTTGTGGGTGGGGGAGCCGTTCGCCCTGCAAAGCTATGTCTTGCTGCAAATATTCTCGGCAGGCATGTTCATTACTTGCATCGCCCAGATCCCCTTTACGGTGATTCAAGGGGCGGGCAGATCGCACCTGACGGCGATGATTCATCTGATCGAGGTGCCCTTATTCCTTGCGGCGTTGTTCTTCCTTGCGCGGAATTACGGTTTGACCGGCGCCGCCGTTGCCTGGTTTTTCCGTGTGGCAATTGATGCTGTTCTGATGTTCTGGGGCGCGAAGGTCGTGCTGAACCGCTCGATGTTCGGCGGAGCCCGCCTCAAGCTCATGGGGGTTACAGCACTTGCGGTGCTGGGATTTGTCGGGGCGATCGTGCCCAGCCCGTCCGTCCGGGCGGCGTGGCTGTTAGCGGTCATGGCGTTGGTGCTATTGATTGCCCTGCGCGGTGGCGCGTGTGTTGGCGATAGGGGCCGGGCATGAGACCGCATGTCGCCCTGCCGTCTCGCGTCGATATGCGGATTGCATTGGGCTTGATCCTGCTTCCGTTTTTTCTTGTGTTTATCGGCGATGTGCAGGTGCCCATCGGCGCAAGCACGATGACCGTTCCGACGGGGCTATTTATTATTCTTCCCCTGTTGGGTGCGTCGATAATGCTGCCCCGCATTACGGTTCCCACCTCGGCGTTATTGCTGTCGGGAATGATATTTTTTGGCGCAGTGGGGGTGGCGATGACCCCCGAGGGCGAATATATGCGCGCAGCCGCCGGCGTTTTGCCGGTGGTTTATGCAATATGCACGTTGATTTTCTACGCGCAGGTTTATCAGTTCATCAAGCAGGAATGGATTGTACGCATGATGCTGGCGGGAGGCGCGGTGCTGGCAATCGGCGTCGTACTGCTGTTTTTTGTTGCGGTATTCAGTCCGGGTGATTATTACGCGCGCAAGCTGTTTGTCGCGACACCGCTTGGCAGATCGAATTATCTTGCTGCGTTTCTCATATTTCTGTTTGCACTCGCGTCGGCAAGAATGCGTGTGATGCGATGGCTATTTGCGATTGCCATTTTTTGCACGATGTCTCGAGGCGGCGTGATCATATTCGCGTTGTTCCTCTTGGCGCTGCAGATGGATAGGAAGCGGTTGCTATGGCTGGTGTGGGTCGTGCCATTGGTCGCGTTCGTTTCGGCGATTCTAATCTTTTCGATTGATATTCAGAATCAGCTTCGTGAATATGATGGACTTTTTGCCAGCGAACTGAGTTCCGTGGTGAATCGCCTGCTGCTGTGGTCGTTCAGCTTTGACCTATGGCTTCAGCACCCGTGGTTTGGCATTGGCCCCAATACATTCAGAACGTTCATCGAGCTCAACCATGGTATCGAGGACGTTTGGGGGACGCATAACTCGATTCTCCAACTGTTGCTGAATTACGGGCTATTTGGGGCCATATTGTATGGATGGTACTTGCGGGTAATCTATAGGCACTTGCTCCGAGCAGAGCAGACGACGCCGTGGTTTCGCTATTTGCGTGTGGTTTTTGTTGTGTTGCTGGTGTTTTCCCTGTTCGAGCCCCTCGTGGGTTCGGCGGCATTCGAAGTGTTGCTTGCATTGATGTTGGTTTTGGCACTGACACACGCCCTCCCCGCCGGCTCGGGAAGACTGATAATAATTGCGATAAGTTGCTCAGAAAATGGAAATATTGCTCTCCGTTGTGATTCCCACGCACAATCGCTCGAAGTATGCGATTCATGCGGTTCGTTCCATTCTGGCCATCGGGGATCGCAGCCTGGAACTGGTTGTCAGTGACACCAGCACGGACGGGCTGCTGGAGGAGCTTGTTCGGCAAGGGGACAATCCGCCGTGCGATGACCCCCGGTTCAAGTATCTGCGGCCCACCCAAAAGCTGGATATGACCGGCAATCACAACCATGTGATCGGTGCCGCGACGGGTGAGTTCGTGTGCCTGATTGGCGACGACGACACGATTACGGAAGACGCGCTGCTGGCGGCGCGATGGGCGAAAGACAATCAGATCGACGTTATCGCGCCGAAAGTCATGTCGAATTATGTGTGGCCCGATTTCAGATCCAAGATTTTTGGCGCGGGGCACGCCGGCAGGTTGTATCTGCCGAGCCGAATTGGGGCGATGATGGTGCGCGAATCCGCCGACAGCCTCGCCGAAGCCCTGTCGAACGCCGCCCAGGGAACGGATGGGTTGCCGAAGATCTACCACGGGATCGTCCGCCGCAGCCTGCTCGAAAAGATCAAAGCGCTTTCGGGCGGTTTTTTCCATGGGTCCAGTCCCGATGTGTCTGGGGCGATAGGGCTGGCGCTGTGTGGGGGCCGATTCGTGGAGATCGATTATCCGCTCACCATTCCCGGCGCGTCGGGCGGCAGCAATACCGGCCGTAGCGCCATGAACACGCACAAGGGCAAGCTGGGACACGAAGCGCAAACGCAGGCGTTCGTCAGCGCCGGCTGGACCGAAGGCGTGCCCCGCTTTTTCTCGGTCGAAACCGTCTGGGCGCACGCGGCGCTCGAGACCATTGCAAAGATCTCCGCCGCCGATGTACCGCGGTTCAATTTTGCGCGGCTGTTTGCCGTGTGCCAGACGCTGCACGGCGAGTACGCAAGCGAAATCGAGCAGGCCGTCCCGCTGGCTGCGGGCATCGTCGGCATGACCCAAGCCGAGTTTCTGAAGAAAGTGGCGTTCGAGAAGAAGCGATATCGTCGGCAGCGGCTTGTTCGGCTTTTGCGCCGGGCGATGCGGCCCACGGTTGCCGGCGGCAGGGAGTACACAGGGGAAATCGATACGGTTGCCCAGACGCCGGCGCTGCTCAAGGCCCACATGGCGGATCGGCACTGGAGCTGGGACAAGGCCGTCAAGCGCTGACCGGCCGCACGCTGCGGCAACCGGCACGCTCAGGCGGCCGGCACAAAAGCCTCGACCAGAAAGTCGATAAACGCGCGCGTGCGGGCCGTCTGGTTGCGGCGCTGCGGGTAATAGACGAACAGGTCCGCCGAAGGCAGCGTGAAGTCGGGCAGCACGACCCGCAGCCTGCCGCTTTCCAGATACTTGGCCAGGTCCCATTCCGACCGGATGAGGATGCCGTGGCCGTCCAGGGCCCAGCCCAGGACGATGTCGCCATCGTTGCTGGAAAGCCCGCCTTCCACTTTCACCACCTCGACGCGGCCCTTGTGCGTAAACCGCCAGACGCCGTGTGCCTCGTCGTTTTGCCGGTGAAGAATGCACTGGTGATGCGAGAGGTCGGCCAGTGTTGCTGGCGTGCCGTGCGCTGTCAGGTAGCGGGGCGAGGCACACAAAAAGCGCCGGTTGGTCATGATGCGCCGAGCGGCGAGGCGCTTGTCCGGCAATTCGCCGAAGCGGATAGCCAGATCGAAACCGCCCTCCACCAGGTCGATGGGCCGGTCCGTCACCTCCAGTTCGACCCGAACGTGCGGATAGCGCTTTGCGAATTCCGAGACCAGCGGCGCGATGGTCGTGCGGCCGAATCCGAGCGTGGCATTGACGCGGATAAGGCCACGGGGTTGGGCGCTGCTGCTGGACACCACATCTTCCATCTCGCGCAGGTCGGCCAGGATACGTGTGGCGTACGCCAGGTAGGTTTCGCCTTCGTTGGTCAGGCTGATACTGCGCGTGGTGCGGTTGACCAGCCGTACGCCAAGGCGCTTTTCCATCAGGGCCAGCCGCTTGGTGGCCGCCGGTGGCGTCAGATCCAGCTGCCGCGCCGCGGCCGACAGGCTGCCCAGCCGGGCGATCAGCACAAAGAATTGCAGCTCGGAGGCAAGGTCGGCTTTCACTGAAAGTAAATAATCAAATGAACTTGGGTGAATTCTAGGGCAGGGATGCGCCACTAATCTATCGATTCCAGACGCGCCCCAACCGGAGACAAGCCATGAGAATCGTCGACATCCGCGAGCAGACCCTGCCCATCAGCTCACCCATCCGTAACGCCTACATCGACTTCAGCAAGATGACCTTGAGCCTGGTCGCCGTGATCACAGACGTGATCCGTGACGGCAAGCCGGTGGTCGGGTACGGCTTCAATTCGAATGGCCGTTATGGACAGGGCAAGCTCATGCGCGAGCGCTTTATCCCGCGCGTGCTGGAAGCGGACCCGGAAACACTGGTGGACGCCACGGGGCGCAACCTGGATCCGCACAAGGTCTGGGATGCGATGTTCAAGAACGAAAAGCCCGGCGGTCACGGCGAGCGATCCGTTGCGATCGGCACGATCGACATGGCCGTGTGGGATGCGGTTGCGAAGATCGAAGGCAAGCCGCTTTTTCAGTTGCTGGCCGAACGTTATGGCAATGGCCAGCCGGATCGGCGGGTGTTCGTGTATGCGGCCGGTGGCTACTACCATCCGGGGCAGGACCACGCCAAGCTCAAGGACGAAATGCGCAGCTATCTCGACCGCGGCTATACGGTCGTGAAGAAGAAGATCGGCGGCGCGTCGCTGGACGAGGACCTGCGCCGTATCGACTCGGTGCTGAGCGTGCTGCAGGATGGCCAGAAGCTGGCTGTCGACGCGAACGGCAGGTTCGACCTGGACACCGCAATCGCCTACGCCAAGGCGCTTTCCCAGTACGACCTCTTCTGGTACGAGGAGGCGGGCGATCCGCTGGACTTCGAGCTGCAGGCGACGCTGCGCAACTACTACGACAAGCCCATGGCGACGGGCGAAAACCTCTTTTCGATGCAGGATGCGCGCAACCTCATCCGCCATGGCGGCATGCGCGCGGATCGCGACTACCTGCAATTCGACTGCGCGCTCAGCTACGGGCTGGTGGAGTATCTGCGCACGCTGGCGATGCTGCGTCAGCACGGCTGGTCCGCGAGCCGTTGCGTGCCGCATGGCGGGCACCAGATGTCGCTGAACATCGCGGCGGGTCTGGGGTTGGGCGGCAATGAAAGTTATCCGGATCTATTCCAGCCCTTCGGTGGCTTTCCGGACGGCGTGAAGGTGGAGGGCGGCTATGTGACGATGCCGGACTTGCCGGGCATCGGCTTCGAGGGCAAGTCTGATCTGTATGCGGTGATGCGCGCGCTATCGGCCTGATCGCGGGCGGCGGGCGGTCCTGATGGCCTTGCCAGGGGGACCGCTGGCCGCGGCATGCGGTTACGTGCAAGCCGAAAAGCACGTTGTCTTTGCGAATCGAGACATAAATTGTTTCACTTTTCCCGCTTGCGTTGTCTATCTAGTAGTAGGTAAGATTCGTCCATCGACGCAGCGCAACCAACCAAACCGCCCGGCGCCGAAATCAGAAATACAGTAGGACCGCTTTTTTATTTCCTTCGATGTCTACCTACAAGTAGATAGCTAACTGAAACGCATACTGCACCAAAAACTGGAGATTGACCATGAAGACCCTCGTATCCGCCCTGATTCTTTCCGCTTCCTTCATCGGCGCTGCCCAAGCTGGCGAACTGGACTATCCGCCCGAACTGAACACCCAAAGCACGGTGACCCGCGCCCAAGTGCAGCAAGAACTCGCCGCCGCCCGCGCCAATGGCGAACTAGTGTTCGGTGAAGAAGGCTACGCCGCCGCCCCGATCGCTTTCACCAGCGACAAGACCCGCGCTCAGGTCAAGCAAGAACTGGCCGCCGCCCGCGCTCAAGGCCTGACCGACGGTGGTGAACTGGACTACCCGCCCGTTCAAGGCTGATTTTTTTCGAACTGACATCTATCTATAGATAGATAGCTTCAACCCAACAACGACGCAGCAACTGCAAACCAAACTGACTGGAGATTTCTCATGAAGACCCTCGTTTCCGCCCTGATCCTTTCCGCTTCCTTCATCGGTGCTGCCCAAGCTGGCGAACTGGACTATCCGCCCGAGCTGAACACCCAAAGCACGGTGACCCGCGCTCAAGTGCAGCAAGAATTGGCCGCCGCTCGTGCCAACGGTGAACTGGTGTTCGGCGAAGAAGGCTACGCCGCCGCCCCGATTGCGTTCACCAGCGACAAGACCCGCGCCCAAGTGAAGCAGGAACTGGCTGCTGCCCGCGCTCAAGGTCTGACTGACGGTGGCGAACTGGACTACCCGCCCGTTCAAGGCTGATTCTTTCGACCTGAAATCTATCTATAGATAGATAGCTTCTACCCAACATCGACGCAGAATTGCAGTGCAAACCAAACTGACTGGAGATTTCTCATGAAGACGCTCGTATCCGCCCTGATCCTTTCCGCCTCCTTTATCGGCGCCGCTCAGGCTGGCGAACTGGACTATCCGCCCGCCCTGGAAACCCAAAGCACGGTGACCCGCGCTCAAGTGCAGCAAGAACTCGCCGCCGCCCGCGCCAATGGCGAACTGGTGTCCGGTGAAGAAGGCTACGCCGCCACTGCATTTGCCCACGCCGGCGACAAGACCCGCGCTCAGGTCAAGCAAGAACTGGCCGCTGCCCGCGCCCAAGGCCTGACCGACAGCGGTGAACTTGCCTACCCGCCCGTGCAAGGCTGAAGCAGATGGCAATCAAAGCGGACCCCGGGAACGGGATCTTGTCCCGGCCGGGGTCCGCTGGCACTGTCGGCGGCTTTGAGCGGCCTTCTCGGTGATGCCGATAAGGGACCGTCCCAATGACGAACCGACCTATTAGTAGGTAATATGCGGCCATGGATACCCCGACTTCCAACACCACTCGCGAACTGCTTCTGGCCCACGCCGAGAAGCTGATCCGCATGCGCGGATGCAACGGCTTCAGCTACCGCGACCTGGCTGAACATGTGGGCGTCAAGACGTCCAGCATCCATTACTACTTTCCGGGCAAGGACGACCTCTTGTATGAGGCCGTCGAGGCCTACAGCACGCGCGCACTGGGCGCGGTGCGCGGTATCGACACCACGCAACCGGCGCAGGCGCAGCTCGAAAAATATCTTTCCATGATGGAATCCGCCGCCTGCGGCTCCGGTGAACTCTGTCTGGGCGGCATGTTGGCCGCCGACGTGATGAGCCTGTCCGAACGGGTCCGCGGCGCGCTGCAGGGATTCTTCCGCGCCCACGAAGCGTGGCTGGCCCGTGTGCTGGCCGAAGGCGCGGCGCAGGGCACGCTGAAGTTTTCCGGCACGCCCGAAGCGGCGGGACGGGCGGTGTTCGCGACGATCCAGGGCTGTCTGCTGGTGTCGCGCCTGTTCCAGCAGCCGCCCGCGTTGTGCGAGGCGATCAGCGCACTTTACGTTGAATGCGACGGGAAGACGGGCCACGGCGCCTGAACGCCACGCGCTGACAGCACCGTTTCACGTTTCACGGCCGCCTTGCTGATGCAGGCGGCCGTTGTGTTTGGGCGCATCGACGGCGTGACGCCGCTTCACGCCAACGCGCGCGCCATGTCGATGCTGGTGCGCTCCTGCACGCCAAGATCCCGCATGCGTTGCAGGAAGCTCCACTGCGCGTGTGCAAAGCCCGCGACGGGACTCATGCAGTCCGTCAGCAGCACGAGGCGCGACAGGTTGCCGCCGGGCAGGTGCTCGGCCAGGTGTTCGACGGTGGCCTTGACGCAGTGGCTGCCCGCCTCGCCTGCGATGAGAATCAGATCCGCGCGGTCCAACGAATCCAGCAAGCCGCGGTTGAGCTGGCTGCGCGGATCGTCGGCGTCGGGCACCTCGGCCATCAGCGCGCTGTAGTGTTCAGTCCACGGATTGGCGCCCTTGGGCACCTTGCGCACGATGAACTGGCGATCTTCTTCCCAGCGTCCGTACGCGGCGCGCACGTCGGGATGCACGTTGTGCCCCCACGTGCCGATTTCGCAATGCACTGGCCATGCCATCAGCGTGTAGCGGCCGCGCGCTTCGAGTTCATCCAGGTAGTTGAGCGTGCGTGGCAGGTCGTCGTCATGCCGCGGCACGAATTCGCCGGCGCGCAATTGCGCTGCCGTGATCGGCGTGAATGGCGCAACCGGATCGCCATTGCCCGCGCGCCAGAACGTGGGATGCGCGATGTCCAGACGGTGGTGCGAGTCCAGCGTGACCGTGATCGACGAGAGCGCGGGGGCCGTGGCGTCGATGAAGCGCGCCAGCCGCTGCATGTCAGCATGGGCGCCTGCGATGGGCAGCGCGGGCGCAACCGCCAGTCCGGTCAGCGGGTCAATGGGCCGGTACGACTCGGGCAGGTCGCAGAAATCGTTTTGCGGGTCGACGATCAGCAGGTGAGTGGAACGCGGCATGATGGGGGGGGCGGGTGAAGTCAGAACAGCACGAGATCCTCGGCGCGGTCGGGCAACTGGCGTAGCAGCGATCGCCACTGGCGCCATAGGACGGACGATACGCCTAACGCGCCAATCGGAATAAGAATCCACATGACCTGCTCCTGTCAATATTCGCACGGTCGTGCGAAATGTAGTGAAAGCGAAGCCGGCGCAACGCCGGCTCGGGGGGACTACTCGATGTACTTGAAGCTGCGATACGTGGAGATCAGCCGCTCGTAGCCGGCCTTGACGCGTTCGTGCGCCTTGGGGTCGCGCAGGAAACGGGCGTCGTGCATCAAGCCGATCATCAGGCTGTAGACCTCGAACACGAGTTGCTGCGGGTCCGTGTCAGGGCGCAGATGGCCGGCCTCGAGCGCCTGGTTAACCGTACGCACCATCGCGGCCCGCCAGCGCTTCAGGTTGTGTTCCAGCACGGAGCGCAGCGGCGAGTCGACATCGTCGTACTCGAACGCGCCCGCTACGTAGATGCAGCCGGTGAGCATTTCGACATTGCTGGCGCGGTCGATCCACAGCGACACCAGGGCGTTCAGGCGCGGCAAGCCGCGCGGGTAGGCCATGGCCGGCGTGAACACCGCTTCAACGAAGCGCCGATCGTACTCGTCCAGCACCGCCTGCTGCAGGGCTTCGAGCGAGCCGACGCGCGAGAAGACGCCGCTCTTGCTGATGCCGAGCCGTTTGGCGACCTGGCCCAGCGAGAGGCTTTCCATGCCTTGCGCGGCGGCCATGTCGAGGGCCGCGTTCACGATGGCCGCGAAGGTGAGTTCGCTTTTCTCGGTTTTTGCAGTCATGGCGAGAATTTAGCACGATCGTGCGAAAAATAAGGGATTTTTAATCGGGGCGGGATGGGCGGCAAACGCAAACCCGAAAAAAAGCCGGACGGCATTGCCGTCCGGCTTTGGTCAGACGTGGCGCTGGATCAGGCGCGCGCGGCCTTGTACTCCAGGCGGTACTTGTGCAGCAGCGGCTCGGTGTAGCCGTTGGGCTGGGTCAGGCCCTCGAACACCAGCGCGCACGCGGCCTTGAAGGCCAGCGACGTGTCGAAGTGGCCGGTCATCGGCTGGTAGAGCGGGTCGCCCGCGTTCTGCCCGTCGACGACCGTGGCCATGCGCTTGAAGGTCTCCGTGACCTGATCGCGGTTCGTGATGCCGTGGCGCAGCCAGTTGGCAATGTGCTGGCTGGAGATGCGCAGCGTCGCGCGGTCTTCCATCAGGCCCACGTTGTGGATGTCGGGAACCTTCGAGCAGCCCACGCCCTGATCGATCCAGCGCACCACATAGCCCAGGATGCCTTGCACGTTGTTGTCCAGTTCCTGCTGGATGTCGGCGGCGGACCACTTGCTCGGATCGCCAACCGGCACCGTGAGCAGGCCATTGAGCAGTTCGTCGCGCACGCTGTCCAGCTTGGTGCGTTCGAGTTCCTGCTGGACCGCCTGCACGTCGACCTGGTGGTAATGCAGCGCATGCAGCGTGGCGGCCGTGGGCGAGGGCACCCAGGCGGTATTGGCGCCCGCCTTGGGATGCGCGATCTTCTGTTCGAGCATGGCGGCCATGAGGTCGGGCATGGCCCACATGCCCTTGCCGATCTGGGCGCGGCCGCGCAGGCCGGCGTCCAGGCCAACCAGCACGTTGTTGCGTTCGTACGCGGTGATCCACGCGCTGGACTTCATGTCGCCCTTGCGCAGCATGGGGCCGGCTTCCATGCCGGAATGCATTTCGTCGCCCGTGCGGTCCAGAAAGCCGGTGTTGATGAAGGCCACGCGCGAGGCGGCGGCTTCGATGCAGGCCTTGAGGTTGACGCTGGTGCGGCGCTCCTCGTCCATGATGCCCATTTTCAGGGTGTGGCGCGGCACGCGGATCAGGTCTTCGACGCGGTCGAAGAGTTCGCTGGCGAATGCGGCTTCGGCGGGGCCGTGCATCTTGGGCTTCACGATGTAGACGGAGCCCGTGCGCGAGTTGAGCTTGAGCTTGCGGTCCTGTACCGCGGCCAGGCTGGTGACGACGGCATCGAGGATGCCTTCGGGGATTTCCTGGCCGTCGCGGTCCAGCACGGCCGGGTTGGTCATCAGGTGCCCCACGTTGCGCACGAACATGAGCGAACGGCCATGCAGCGTGAGAGCCGAGCCGTCCGGCCGCGAGTAGTTGCGGTCGGCGTTGAGCTTGCGGGTGAAGGTCTTGCCGCCCTTGGTGACGTCCTCGGTCAGGTCGCCCTTCATCAGGCCAAGCCAGTTGCGGTAGATCTGGACCTTGTCGTCGCCGTCGACGGCCGCGACCGAGTCTTCGCAGTCCATGATGGTGGTGAGCGCGGCCTCGACCACCACATCCTTCACGCCGGCCGCATCGGTGCCGCCGATGGTGCTGGCGCGGTCGATCTGGATCTCGAAATGCAGCCCGTTGTTCTTGAGCAGGATGGCCGTGGGGGCGGACGCGTCGCCTTGGTAGCCGACGAATTGCGCGACGGACTTCAAGCCGGTGGCGCCCGACGCAAGCGCCACGCGAAGCTGGCCGCCTTCGACCGTGTAGCCCTTGGCGTCGGCGTGCGAGCCCTGTGCGAGGGGCGCCGCAGTGTCCAGGAAGCTGCGCGCGCGGGCGATGACGGCGGCGCCGCGTTCGGGGTTGTAGCCCTTGCCCGTGTCGCCGGGCGTGGCCGGGATGGCGTCGGTGCCGTACAGGGCGTCGTACAGGCTGCCCCAGCGCGCGTTGGCGGCGTTCAGCGCATAGCGAGGATTGGACATCGGCACGACGAGTTGCGGGCCGGCCTGCTGCGAGATCTCGGTGTCCACGTTGTCGGTGGTGGCACGCACGGTGGCGGGTTGCGGCAGCAGGTAGCCGATGCCTTCGAGGAACTTGCGGTACGCGGCGGGCTCCGTGATGGGGCCGGGATGGTCGCGATGCCAGGCATCCAGTTCGGCCTGCAGGCGGTCGCGTTCGGCCAGCAAGGCGCGGTTCTTCGGCGCCAGATCGTGCACCAGAGCGGCGAAGCCTTGCCAGAAGCCGTCGGCATCCAGGCCGGAGCCGGGCAGGGCTTCCTGTTCGATGAATTGGCTGAGATTGGCCGCCACTTGCAGGCCGTGGTGCTGGATGCGTTGAGTCATGCGGGTCTCTGACGATGAGTAAGGCTGACCGGCGCGCCGCGCCGGGTGAGGGGTGCTGACATCATCGTCCGCGACCGCGCCGATGTCCATACGGAAACCCGGTGGTCATACCAGTTTGTGCGTCGAGCGCCGGGCAGAGTGCCGATTTTTATGGTTTGATATCAGCCACTTACCGAGGCAAGGCCGAGCCGCGCGAGCGCCGACCGCGCATGGTCATACCACTGGTGCGGAGATTGCATGCACGCGGAAATTGAAGAGAAGCCCCGTCAGGTGGCCGATGAAGTGGCCGAACGTATTGAACGGCTGATTCTGGACGGCGTCCTCAAGGCGGGCCAGGCCCTGCCGTCCGAACGGCGGCTGACCGAAAAGCTGGGCGTATCGCGCACGGCGCTGCGCGAAGGCCTGAAACTGCTGCGCGCGCGCGAGATCATTCATACGGCGCAGGGCAAGGGTTCGTTCGTCGCGCGCATTTCGAAGGTGGACGCCGGGCCGCTGATGCACCTGTTCAATTCGCAGCCGCGCACGCTGTACGACCTGCTGGAAGTGCGATCGCTGCTGGAGGCCGAGTCCGCGCGGCTGGCGGCCATCCGCGGGACCGAGGCCGACTTCATCATGATCCGGCGCCGGTATGACGAGATGGTGTCCGCGCAGGGCGCCGCCACCGATACCGCCACGCACGCGCATCTGGACCACGCCTTTCATCTGGCGATCTGCGAGGCCTCGCACAATCCCGTGCTGGTGCACACGCTGCAATCGCTGACGGATCTGCTGCTGGGATCGGTGTTTGCATGCGTGAACAACCTGTACCACCGCGAACCGGAAAAACGGCAGATCGACCGCCAGCACACGCGGCTGTTCAACGCCGTGATCGGACGCCAGCCTGAACAGGCGCGCAAGGCCGCGGCCGATCATGTGGACAGCGTGCGCCAGAGCCTGTCGGATATCGAGCAGGAAGAGCAGCGGCTGGTGCGCGCGACGCTGCGCCTGGAAGGCTGGACGTAGCGTCGCGCGCGGCCGCAGGCGATTCCGGTTCTAGCGGTCGGCCACGGCGCAGCCGGCCAGCGCCAGCGGCTTGCCCGCGTAGATGCGGCCAAAGCGGTTGGAGAGTAATGCCTCCAGGCCGATGGCCTCCTGCCCCACGAAACCCTGTTGCGGCAAACTGCCGTGCGCCACCAGATCGAGCGCGGCGCAGATGCCGGCAGCGGTGGACAGTTGGATCGCGCTCAGGCGATGGCCGTCGACTTCGGCGCCGAACACGCGAATCGGATACGACTCTTCTTCCAGACGGCCGTGGCGGTAGCCGGAGGCCGATGCCTGGATCACGATCACGTCCTGTTCGGTGGTGGGGATGGCCGACTCGAAGATGTCCTTGAGCAGGTCGCGGCGGTCGCGCAGGCGCAGGTCGTTGAGCAGCAGCTTCATGATGTTGCAGTGGCCGGGATAGCGCACCGACTTGTAGTCGACGTTGCGCGCACGGCCCAGCAGCGTGGCGGGCAAGGTGCCCAGGCCGCCGGAGGTGTTGAAGGCTTCGTACTCCACGCCGTCCAGCGCGAAGGTTTCGTAACCTTCCAGCGCGGGCACGCTGGTGAGCTGGCCGTCGACGATCGCCTCGCACGGGTTGCAGTATTCGTTGATCAGCCCTTCGGTGCTCCACGTCAGGTTGTAGCGCAGGCTGTTGGAGGGATAGCGCGGCAGCGCGCCGACGCGCATGCGCAGGTCGAGCAAGGTGTCGAAGCGGCGCGCCAGCGCGTTGCCGACGATACCAATGAAGCCGGGCGCCAGGCCGCATTGGGGCATGAGCACGCCGCCGGTGTCATTGCCCAGCGCCTGGATTGCATGGGTGCTGGCCACGTCTTCGGTCAAATCGAAGTAATGCACGCCGGCCTTCGCACACAGGCCCGCCACCGAGATCGCGCGATGAAACGGTAGCGCATTGACCACCGCGTATGCGCCTTCGATGCAGCGGGCCACGCCGGCATCGTCGCTGACCTGACGTGTCTCGCAGCCCAGTTCGGCAAGCACGGCCAGCCGGCTGGCGTCCTGGTCCGCGACAAGGACGGAATAGTCGCCGCTGCGTTCCAGCATCAGCGCGATCGCAAAACCGATTTTTCCGGCGCCCAGCAGAACGATGGGCTTGGTGTGCGTGGACATGGTGCGGCTCCTGCAAATGAGAGGGAAGGGAAGTGGCCCCATCCTATGCGGGAGTGCTGTCGATTTGTAGCGGCTAAAGCGTCGTATCGGCCGTAAGTTACGTCGTTATGACCTTTGAAGCCGTTGAAACGTCAAACAAAAAGCCCCTCTGGCTTGTGGCCAGAGGGCTGCCTGGTAGCGGATTCACGGCCGGCGTGGCCCGTGGATCAGCTGCCCAGGTGGGGGGGATAGTCCAGGTTGCCGAAAGTCACCAGGCCTTCGGTCTTGGCTTGCGCCAGTTGCGATTCAACTTGGGCGCGGGTCAGCGACGTGGCGGAAGCCGAGGCGGCGACGGGCGGGTAGTCCATGTTGCCGAAGGTCACTTGGCCGGCGTTCTTGGCCTGGGCCAGTTCGGCTTGGACTTGCTGCGAGGTCAGGCTGGAGTGTTGAGCGATGGGGGCGGGATAGCCTTCTTCGCCGAACGTGTATTGGCCCGAAACCTTGGCTTGTTGCAGTTCAGCTTGAACTTGAGCGCGGGTGGGAGCTTGGTCGGCTTCGGCGGCTTGAGCGCCAGCAGCCAGAACAGACATGGACAGCATCAGTGCGGTAGCAAGGGTTTTCATGGCAGACCTCCGAGTCTTGTGAGCTTGGGATTCGAGCCCTAGGCCTGACTGCCTGGGGCTCGCTTGCTGTGTCCCGATGAGAGGCATTCTGTGCCTAAACAACCCTGGGATAAACCCTTATTACCTGAAAACATCTTTCCAAAATCATGGCTAATCGGTTTGGATTGTCCATGTTGGCGCCATGGGTGGCGATATTTCCATTGCGTGACGTGTCAGATGTGCGGCCAGCGCGTGCGGACGCGCTGGCCCGTGGGTGGCGCCGCGTCAGCGGTTCAGATCGGCCAATGCGTCGTTGTATTCGGTCTGCGCTTCTTCAAGCTTGCGCTGGGCCTTGTCGATCTTGTCCTGCTTGCCCTTGGCCTTCGCCTCTTTGAGCTCCTGCTGGCGTTCGGCGACCTTGGATTGCTTTTCGCGGACATCGGCTTCGCGTTGGGATTGCAGGCGGCTGTCGGTGCAGCTTGCCTTGGCCTCGGACAGCGCCTTGCGCAGGCCCGCCTCGCGGCGCGAGTTGTTCTGTGCCTGCGCCGCGGCGATGTCGTTTTCGATGTGGCAAAACTTGGCCTCGCAACCGCGCAGCGGGGCGCAATCGGTGGCGGCTTGTGCCGGCAGCGTGGCAAAGAGGGCGCACACAGCGGCGGCGGTGGTCAGGGATTTGATCATTGCGGGCATGCGGTGACTCCGTGACGTGGGGGTGGAAAGCCCATCATCGCCCGCGGTTGGCAATCCCGCAAATGGACGACACGATTGGTTTGGGGGCGGCTGGGCCCCCATCGCCAATGCTGCGCGTCAACCGCGCCGCATCAGCGGATCACCGTGCCGGCGAGCGCCGCCACGACCAGCAACGCGCCCAGCCACAGGTTGGCGCGGAACAGCATGAAGTTACGGTGGGGATGCTGGATGTCGAAGACCTTCAATTGCCAGGCAAGATGCGCGGCCACGGCCACCATGCCGACCTGATACGCCCACGACAGGCCGATTGCATAACCGCCCCAGGCCCACAGCAGCACGGTGCCGAGATAGAACCCGCCGATCCAGAGCTTGCCCTGGTCGCCGAAACGCATGGCGGTCGAGTGCAGGCCCACGCTGCGGTCGTCGCGCACGTCGACGTACGCGTAGATGCTGTCGTACCCCACCTGCCACAGCACCGCGCCCAGCCACATGGCGATGGCGGCGAGCGGCACGTGATTCTGCGTGTCCGACCAGGCCATCAGCATGCCCCAGTTGAAGCAGATGCCCAGCACGACCTGCGGCCAGTAGGTGACGCGCTTGCACAGCGGATAGATGAAGACGAAGGGCAGCACCGCCACGGCCAGCCAGCGGCTCATGTCGTTCAGGAAGAACAGCAGCGACCCGCAGACCAGCAACTGGCCCAGTAGGAACCACACGGCGTTCTTCATCGACAACTGGCCGCTGGTCAGCGGACGGAAGCGCGTGCGCTCGACGTGCTTGTCGAAGTCGCGGTCGCACATGTCGTTGACCGTGCAGCCGATGCCGCGCATCAACAGGGCGCCCAGCGAGAAGACGATCAGGCGTTGCAGGTCGGGCAGACCGCCCGCAGCCTGGACCAGCGCGGCGATGGCCGGCAGCAGCGTCAGCCACGTGCCGATGGGACGGTCCAGGCGGCACAGCCGCGCGTAGGGCCGCCACGACTTCGGGAGCCAGCGTTCGACCCAGTCGGTGAAGACGATGTCACTGAGATCGGCGGGGGATTGTTGCGAAGCGCTCACTGTCACGGTCAAAAGTGGTCGGGAAAGCCGACAGCATAAAACAACGGCCGGGCATCGCGCCCGGCCGATCGGTGTTCAAGGCCTCCGCGTGGTCCCTGGCGGGACGTCGGCGGTGAAACCCGTCATTCCGCCTTCAGCAGCTTGCCCAGGATGGCGATGCCGGTGCGGATCTTGTCTTCCGGCACGGTGGCGAAACTGAGGCGCAGCGTGTTGCGCTTGCCTTCGCCGCTGTAGAACGGCGCGCCGGGCACGAAGGCCACGTTCTGCGCGATGGCCTTTTCCAGCAGCTTGGTGCTGTCGATGTGCTCGGGCAGCGTCAGCCAGATGAACATGCCGCCTTCCGGCTTGGTCCAGGTGACGGTGGACGGGAATTCCCTCTGGATGGCGTCCAGCATGCAGCTGCCCTGGGCGCGGTAGATCTCGCGCACGTTGGGCAGGTGTTCGGCCAGGAAGCCGTCCTTGACGATCTCGTACACGGCCATCTGCGTCAGCGTGGGCGTGTGCAGGTCGGTTGCCTGCTTGGCTTGCACCAGCTTGTTGATGAGCGCGCGGCCGCCGGCGATGTAGCCCAGGCGCAGGCCGGGGGCCAGCACCTTGGAGAACGTGCCCAGGCGCACGACGTTGGCGCCGTACTCCTTGGCCAGCGCAATCAGGCCGGGCTGCGGCTCGCCTGCGTAGCGCAGTTCGCCGTAGGGATCGTCCTCGACAATGACCAGGCCCAGTTCGGCGGCGCGCTTGACCAGCGCGATGCGGCGTTCCAGGTTGAGCGTGCGGCCGGTCGGGTTCTGGAAGTTGGGCAGGGCGTACAGGAAGCGGGCGCCGTCAGCCAGTTCGGGCGTGATCGCTTCGGGGATCAGGCCGCCTTCGTCGGTGGGCACCGGCACGAAGTTCGGCTGGTACAGGCTGAACGATTGCAGCGCGCCCAGGTAGCTGGGGTCTTCGACCAGCACCTTGCTGTCCTTGTCGATCAGCACCTTGCCCAGCAGATCCAGCGCCTGCTGCGAGCCGGACACGATCAGGACCTGGTCGGGGGCGATGTCGGCGCCGGAGGCGGTCAGGTCATCGGCGACCCACTTGCGCAGGGGAGCGTAGCCTTCGGTGGGACCGTACTGCAGGGCCGCGCGGCCGTTGGTGGACAGTACCTTGTCGAATGCCGCACGCACCACTTCTACCGGGAAGCCGCCGGGCGCGGGCAGGCCGCCTGCGAACGAAATGACTTCGGGGCGCTCGGTTACCTTGAGAATCTCGCGGATGGCGGAGCTGGTGAGTTGCAGGGCGCGTTCCGAAAAGGAAAACGCAGGTTCGATAGGCTTGTCCATGGAGTGCTTCTTGATCAAGAAGGGTGGGTCGGTTGATACGTTTGACAACGAAGTATTGTCCCACACGGTAACAGTCCGGCCCCTTTAACGGGTGGAACCCCTAAAATCACCTGCATCGATAACCGCCAGTACAGTTACATCCATGTTCGAAGCCGCTCCCATCACCGCCGAGTCCAAAGCCGCCCTGTATGCCGAACTGGCAGTCCAGGCGCGTGCGTTGCTGGAAGGCGAGCCCGACCGCATCGCCAATGCCGCCAACCTGAGCGCGCTGGCGTTCCAGGCCTTGCCCGACCTGAACTGGGTGGGTTTTTATTTCTTTGACGGCACGGAACTGGTCCTGGGACCGTTCCAGGGCAAGCCCGCGTGCGTGCGCATTCCGCTCAATCGCGGCGTGTGCGGCGCGGCCGCCAGCCAGCGTCAGACGCAGCTCGTGCCGGACGTGCATGCCTTTCCCGGCCACATCGCCTGCGACGCGGCCTCGCGTTCCGAAATCGTGGTGCCGCTGGTGCACAAGGGCGAACTGATCGGCGTCTGGGACGTGGACAGCCCCGTGCCGGACCGGTTCGACGAAGACGACCGCAAGGGCATGGAAGCGCTGTGCGCGGTGTTCCTGGCGACGCTCAGCTGAACCCCGTCCCGCAGCGCTGCCGGGCGACCGCCTTGCCGCCGCGTTGACACCGACGCGCCCGCCCGGTAGATTTCTGCAACCGCCGCTTATCGCGTCCCGCTCATCCATGATTCATCAGGCCCCCCAGACTGCTAGCCGACTCCGCGCCCTTGGCGTGGTGCTGGCTGCCGCCGGCCTGAAATCCAAAAAACAGCCGCTCATCTGACCGGAGCATGCTGTTCCGTCAGATGGGCGACGGAACAGCGGCCTCCTGGCGGCGCTTTGGCGCCTCTGCGCGCACCCCCTGACATCCCGAGCACTTCTGTACGGTCCCCCCAACGGTCCATACGAAGGAGTGTTCTCATGCAATCAAATCAATCTCTGTTCCAGGGCGTCTGGGTGCCGCTGGTCACGCCGTTTTCCGGCGGCCATGTCGATGGCGGGGCGCTGCGCCGCCTCGTGCGCCACTACGTGGCCGCGGGCGTTGACGGGCTGGTCGTGTGCGGCAGCACGGGCGAGGCCGCGGCGCTGGACGATGCCGAACAGCTCGCCGTGCTGGATGCGGTGCTGGCCGAGGCGGGCGGCCTGCCCATCGTCATGGGGCTGGCGGGCAATCATCAGGGCCACGTGCTGCAGCGGCTGACGGCGTTCGGCACGCGGCCGCTGGCCGGCATCCTGGCGCCCGCGCCGTACTACGTGCGGGCGGGCCAGGAAGGGGCCGCGGCGTACTTCCGCTGCCTGGCCGATGCCTCGCGTTTTCCGCTGGTGCTCTACGACATTCCGTACCGGACGGGCACCACGCTGGAAACGCCGACGCTGCTGGCGCTGGCCGCGCATCCCAACATTGCCGCCATCAAGGACTGCGGCGGCTCGCTGGACAAGACGGTGGCGCTGATCAACGATGGTCAGTTGAATGTGCTGGCGGGCGAGGACCTGCAATCGCTGTCCGCGATGTGCCTGGGCGCCACGGGCATGATCGCCGCCGCGGCGCACCTGCGTCCCGATCTGTTCGTGGCGATGCACCGCGCGGTGCAAGCCCAGCGGCTGGACGATGCTCGCGCGCTGTTCCATGCGCTGGCGCCGGTCATCCAGCTGGTGTTCGGAGAGCCGAATCCCGGTCCGCTGAAGGCTGCGCTTGCACGGCAGGGGTTGCTGTCGAATGAACTGCGTCTGCCCATGCTGCCGGCCAGCGCGGCGCTCGCGGCGCGATTGGATGCCGCCGTGGACGCGGTGGACCGCCAGTTTCCGGCGCACGAGCCCGCCCTGCGCGCCGCATGAGCGCTTTGTGGCGTCCGGATTCAATTGGTAATAAATGACCTACCGGGAAGCTGACGGATTGCTTATGATGCGGCCATTCTTCGGGGTGAAACAAAACCTTCATGGGTCAAGCTTTTGAAGCCTTGTCCGCCTGGCAGGTCATGCTGGCGGGGCTGCTTTTCTTCGGCGGCATCTACCTGGTCTTTGGCGCGGCCACGTGGTTGCTGACCCGGCACATCCTGCCGGCCCTTGGCCTGGGCCGGCCGCTCGATCCACGGCCGCTTGCGCCCGGCCAGTTGCGCCGCGAGCTGGCGCAGTCCGGCCTGTCGATCCTGCTGTTCGGCACCGGCATGATTTTTCCGTGGGGCCTCTTGCAACTGGGATGGGCGCGCCTGGACCCGGACGCGAGCGGGCAGAAGATCGTGCTGGAAATCCTGGCGCTGGTGGCCTGGAACGACGTGCATTTCTGGATCAATCACCGCCTGCTGCACACGCGCCTGCTGCGCCGCTTTCACCTGCCGCATCACCGTTCGGTGGTGACGACGCCGTTTTCGACCTACAGCTTTCACCCCATCGAAGCGCTGATGCTGGGCAACGTGATCCTGCTGCCCATGGTGGTGCACGATTTCAGCTTCTGGTCGCTGTTGTCGGTGCCGATTTTCAGCCTGTTCTTCAATTGCATCGGCCACGCCAACTACGATTTCTTTCCCAGGGTCTCGTACGCGCACTGGTTCGCCGCCAGCCGCCGGCACCATCTGCACCATGCCTGCTACAACGGCAACTACGGCTTCCAGTTCACCTTCATGGATCGCCTGTTCCGCACGCGGTTGGGGGCGGAGGCCGCCGAGCGACAGCTGGAAGCCTACCGGCAGCGTGAGTCCGGCGCCGGCGTGCGAGGCTCCGCATAGTGGCGGCAAGTATTGGCCCGAATGCACCGATTGGCCCGCGGCGCGCGCTGCCGGCGCTGCGCAACCGGCGCGATTGGCAGAGCCTGGCCTATCTGGCCGCGCTGCCGCTGCTGGCGGCCTGGCAGTGGTTCAACGGGTTCTGGTGGCCGGCCTACGCGCTGATGCTGTTTTTGACCCTGGGCATTGGCGTCATCCATCACAACCACACGCACATCCGGATGTGGCGCGGCCGCTGGGCCAACCGCACGACCGATTTCTGGATCACGCTGCTGCAGGGCCATCCGACGTTCGTGTTCTATCCGGCCCACGTGGCCAATCATCACCGCTACAAGCATGGCGAGCGCGACGTGGCGCGCACGTACCGGTTTGGCGGCGACACCAATCACCTGTGGGGCTACATCATCCATCCCGTGCAAGCGGCCTGGGTGCTGTATCCGCTGTTTTTCGCGTGGCTGGGCCGGCTGCGCCGCCATTGGCCCGGCGCCTGGCGCTACTGCATGGCGCAGTACGGCGCGTGGCTGGGCTTGTGGGCCGGGCTGATCGCAGTGAACCCGGTCAAGGCGCTGGTGTTCGTGATTGTTCCGCAGTTGCACGGCCTGCATTGGCTGCTGGCCACCAATTACCTGCAGCACGCGCATGCGGACGGCGGGCCACGGCACATCGCGGGCCTGAACTACGCGCGCAATTTCGAGGGGCTGGTCAATCCGCTGCTCTTCAACATCGGCCTGCACACCGCGCATCACGAGCATCCGCGCGCGCACTGGTCCGAACTGACCGTCCTGCATCATGACCACTACCGCAGCCGCGTGCGCGCCGAACTGAATGAACGCGGCCTCGTGCCCTATATGTTCCGCGTCTTCGTGCTGGCCGCTTTCGTGCCGCGCTTGCGCAGCCGTTCCTGCATGGCGCCCGAGCACGTCCGCTAGCGCCGCACCCCCCATTTCCCAACCAGAGATCCGCCATGCCCATTGCGTTTCATCGTGTCTACCTGGAAAGCGCCGGTTATTTCATGCCGGGCGAGCCCGTGTCCAACGAGGCCATGGACGACTACATCGCGCCGCTGAACCGCATGTCCAGCCGGATCAAGAGCCGCATCCTGACCGAGAACGGCATCAAGCAGCGCTACTACGCGATTGATCGCGAGGGCGCGACGGTGTTCTCCAATGCGCAGCTCGCGGCCAACGCGATTCGCGATTGCCTGCGGCGCCACGACACCGATCTGTCGGCCGTGTCGTTGCTGGCGAGCGGTTCGTCCGGCGGCGATGCGCTGATGCCGGGCTTTTCCAACATGATCCAGGGCGAGCTGGCCGCGCCGCCGATGGAAACGCTGTCGGTGCATGGCATCTGCGCCGCGGGCGTGTCGGCGATCCAGGCAGCCGCGCAAGGCGTGGAGCTGGGCGCGCATGCCAGCGCGTTGGCCGTGGCCAGCGAACTGCCGTCGCGCCTGTTCAAGCGCTCGCGCTTTGCCGCGCGCGGGTACGACGCCGACTTCGACGCGCACTTCCTGCGCTGGATGCTGTCGGACGGCGCCGGCGCGGTGCTGCTGGGCAATGGCGAGCGGCCGCTGCCCGGCGCCTCGCAGGGCGTGCGGCTGCGCTTGAAGTGGGTGCATCAGCGCTCGTTCTCGGGCGACTATCCGGTGTGCATGCAGCTTGGGCTGTCCGCCGACCGGAGCAAGGGGCATCTGGACTACCCGTCCTGGAACGAGGCCGAGGCCGATGGCGCGCTGTCGCTGCGCCAGGACATCCGCCTGTTGCCGCATCTGTTCGACATCGGCATCCATGAGTACGCCAAGCTGGTGCGCGACGGCTGGGTGGATCCGGATCAGGTCGATCACTTCCTGTGTCATTACTCGTCGGAAAAATTCATCCCGGTCGTGGAAGACCTGATGGAAAAGGCCGGCCTGGTGATCCCGCGCGAGCGCTGGTTCAGCAACCTGGCGTGGCGCGGCAACACGGGCGCCGCCTCCATCATGATCATGCTGGCCGAGTTTTTGGAAACGCGCGAGGTCAGGCCGGGCGAGCAGATCTTCTGCTACATCCCCGAATCCGGGCGCTTCATGGCGGCCTATATGCTGCTGGAAGCCGAAGCGGTGCACGCAAAGCCCGCAGTTGCCGCTGGGGCGCCGGGCGCCGCTGCGTCGGGCGCCGCCGCGCGCGAGGATGCGGCGTCCGTCGACGCCGACGCCATCGCGCCGCCGCATGATCCCGACATGGCGCCGCAAGGCCTGGGCCAACTGCTGACGGAGCTGGCGGCGATCTGGCACGACTACCGTTCGCGCGTGTGGCGCACGCCGGTGGTCCGCCGCCTGCGAAACCGCCAGTTCCAGACCGCGGATTACCTGACGTGGATGGAGAACTGGATTCCGCAGGTGCGCGAGGGCAGCAAGTGGATGCGTGAGGGCGCCGCGTCGCTGACCGAGCAGTACGCGCCGCTGGCCGCGCTGATCGACATGCACGCGGGCGAGGAGCAGAACGACTTCCAGATATTGTTCGACGACTACCGCACCGCCGGCGGCACGGTGGACAGCATCGACGCCCTGCGCCGCAATCCCGGCGGCGAGGCGCTCAATGCCTACCTGCACAGCCTGGCCGCCACGCGTGATCCGATCGGGCTCCTGGGCGCCATCTACATCATCGAGGGCACGGGTCAGCGCATCGTGCCGGCGCTGCTGCCGCTGCTCAAGGCCAGCCTGAAGCTGCCGCCCGACGCCTTCCGCTTCCTGGAATACCACGGCCACAACGATGAGCACCATCTGGCGCGCTGGCTGTCGGCCGTGGAGCTGGCGCTCGATTGCGACGAGGACGGCCGCGCCGAGCAGCGCATCGTCGACACCGCGCGCCGCACGGCGGCGCTTTATCTGATGCAGTTTCATCACGTGATGGAGGCGGACGCGGCATGAACAAGGAGCCCGAATTCCTTGCCCGGGAGCACGATCCCGCGGATCCCAGCCCTTGGCTCGCGCTGTACCTGGACCGCAGCACACCGCTGCCGGACAAGGTCAAGAAGGCCTGGCTGACGGATTCCAGCTGCGCGTCGCGCCAGTACCTGCTGCCGTTCCTGCGGCCGCTTGCGCGCGCCTTCATCATCCTGATCCAGGTCATCAAGACGTTCCTGCCGCGCCGCTGGTCGCATTCCCGGGTGCTGCACCGCATTCTGGCGTGGGGATTGAAGCGCTTCGTGTCGCCCGAGGCCAACTGGCTGATCCTGCGGCACTTTCACCTGGGGGCGCAGGCGCTGGCGTTCATCGCCGCGAACTCACCGGTGCCCGTCAGCACCACGCCGCTCGAGCCGATGACGATCGACGACCTGAAGGACGATCTGTTCGTCAAGCACGACCTGAATCTCTTCAACTTCGTCATCCGGCTGAACCAGGCGCTGCGCGATGCGGGCGTGGAAATGCACGCGCCGCAGACGGTGGACTTTTCCATGCTGCGCGACCCGCCGATCCGGCTGGAGGACATGCCGCAAGGCAAGCTGAACTTCCTGGACCTGCAAAGCGCCATCGAACTGTTCACGCCGCTGTATCAACTGCTGCTGACCGACAACGATTTCTGGCGCGCGGCCAATTCGCTGCAGCTCGATGAGACCGTCGGCATCTATGCGGCCAAGCTGCTGGGCGCGCCGCAGCACCTGATTCTGGTCAACAACAGCCATCCGCTGGTGCCGATGTCCACGTTGCGGGCGGGCTACCGGCTGGTGCTGCACGGGCTGTCCACCGAGATGCTGCATAGCCTGCTGATGGAGATGAAGGCGGCGCAGGCGGGCGCCGAACCGCCGGCCCCGATCGCGTAGAAAAGGCGGCAGGGATCAGTGTTGACCCTGCGTTACACCGGCGTGCCGCTGGGCTATATTGCGACGCTTGTCCGACAAGCCCGCCCGAGCGCGTATCCCCCGGGCGTCATAGGAATTGCTGCACATGCCCCAGACGCTAGAAGTCATCGCCACCCTCCTGTTTGCCGTGGCGGTTCTTCACACCTTCTCGGTTCCCTTCTTCGCGCGCCTGGCGCATCAGGGCGGACCGCACGCGGGCTTCTGGCACCTGTTTTCCGAGGTCGAGGCCGTCTTCGGCGTCTGGGCCTTCGCACTGATCGTGGCCATGGCGGCGCTGGCCGGGCCGTCGGCCGCGATCGACTACATGGACACGCGCAACTTCACGGAGCCGCTGTTCGTGTTCGTGATCATGGTGGTGGCGGCGAGCCGGCCGATTCTTGAGCTGGTGGGGCTGCTGGTCCGCCTGGTGGCGCGGGTCCTGCCGATGCCGCGCGAGCTGTCGACCTTCTTCGTGGTGATGGCCATGGTGCCGCTGGGCGGCTCGTTCATCACCGAGCCTGCCGCGATGACGCTGGCCGCCATCCTGCTGCGCGACGCGTACTTCCGCAGCAGCGGCCGGACCGGTTTCAAGTACCTGACCCTGGGTGTGCTGTTCGTCAACGTGTCCATCGGTGGCGTGCTGACGTCGTACGCCGCGCCGCCCGTCCTGATGGTGGCGGGCACGTTCGGCTGGGATTCGGCGTTCATGCTGCAGCACTTCGGCTGGCGCGCGGCAGTGGCGGTCGTCCTGAATGCGGGTCTGCTGACGTTCATCTGCCGCAAGGCGCTGCTTGAAGGCGCGGTGGGCACGCGGGGCGGCGTCGATGCCCCGGACGGCGCGGGCAAGCGCCCGCCGGTGCCTGCCATCGTGATTCTGGTGCACCTGGTGTTCCTGATCGCCATCGTGCTGACCGCGCATCATCCGGCCATTTTTCTGGGCCTCTTGATGATGTTCATCGGGTTTTCCGAGGCCTACAAGCGGCACCAGGACCGCCTGATGATCAAGGAAGGCCTGATGGTGGGTTTTTTCCTGGCCGGGCTGGTGGTGCTGGGCGGCTTGCAGAAGTGGTGGTTGCAGGATCTGCTGGGGGGGCTGGAGCCTTTTGTCCTCTTTTGGGGGGCCACCGCGCTCACGGCCATCACCGACAACGCGGCGCTCACCTACCTGGGGTCGCTCGTGGAAGGCACCAGCGAGGCCTGGCGCTACATGCTGGTGGCCGGCGCAGTCACGGGCGGCGGGTTGACGGTGATCGCCAACGCGCCCAATCCGGCTGGGTTCGCAATCCTGAAGAATCATTTCCCGGATGGCAGCATTTCGTCCGGGCGCCTGTTCCTGTGCGCCCTGGGACCCACCTTGGTGGCCGCCGTGATGTTCCTGCTGCCCGTGTAGGGAAAGGCCCGCCCGCACCGGGGAGGCCATCCCCCGGCCGTCGGCTGGCGGCCGGCAGGGCGGGGCGGACTCCGACGCTTTATGAAAAACCGCTAAAATTCAAGACTTTCCCGTATTTTTCCGGCCTTGCCCAGCCGCCGAGCCTTGCGCCCGCACGCGGCAGCAGGCGGAATTTGATATGCCGGGCTTGCGCCTGGGAGCCCTCGATGCCCATCTACGCCTATAAGTGCAGCGCCTGCGGCCACGCCAAAGACGTCTTGCAGAAGATTTCCGACGCGCCGCTTTCGGTCTGCCCCGAATGCGGCCAAAGCACGTTTTCCAAGCAGGTGACCGCGGCTGGATTCCAGCTCAAGGGATCCGGCTGGTATGTCACGGACTTCCGTAACAACGGCAGCGGCAACAGCAGCAGCGGCAACAGCAGCAACCCGGGCGCCGCCCCGGCAAGCGCGCCGGCCTCCGCTGACAGCGCCGCGCCCGCCGCCACGCCGGCTGCAGCGCCTGCCGCAGCCCCCGCGCCGACGACGCCTGCTGCCGGCAGCGCCGCTTCCTAGAGCGCATCGCGATGCGGATGCGCGTCATCAAGAAGTACTTCATCACCGGGCTGCTGATCTGGGTTCCCCTGGTCATCACGGTGTGGGTACTGGGACTGCTGGTCGCCACCCTGGAAGGGTTCGTGCCTGGCTTCCTGTCGTCCGAATCGCTGTTCGGCATCGACATTCCCGGTTTCCGCTTCGTCCTGGTCATCGTGGTGGTGCTTCTGACGGGCGTGTTCGCCGCCAACCTTATTGGCCGCACCATGGTGGACCAGTGGGAAACCCTGCTGGGCCGCATCCCGCTTGTGCGGTCCATCTACAACTCGGTCAAGCAGGTCAGCGATACCGTGCTTGCCCCCAACGGACAGGCGTTCCGCCGCGCGGTGCTGGTGCAGTATCCGCGGGCAGGCGCCTGGACCATTGCATTCGTCACCGGCACGCCCAGCGGTGAAGTGGCCGACAGCCTGCCTGGCGACCACATCAGCCTGTACGTGCCGACGACACCCAACCCCACATCCGGCTTTTTCCTGATGGTGCCTCGCGCCGAGGTCATCGACCTTCAGATGAGCGTGGACGCGGCTTTGAAGTACATCGTTTCCATGGGCGTGGTCGCCCCGGCCCCGGCGGCAACGCCCGTGGTCCGGCCGGCTGCGCTCTCTCCGGCGCCGGGCGTGCAGGACGCACCCCGCGCCGATTCGTAACCCTTACACACCAAGCACAAAACGGAGTCATCCCGCATGCGTACCTGCTACACCGGCCAGGTTTGCCGTGACCATCTCGGCCAGACCGTCACCCTGTACGGCTGGGTGAACCGCCGCCGCGACCACGGCGGGGTCATCTTCATCGACCTGCGCGACCGCGCCGGCCTTGCCCAGATCGTGTTCGATCCGGACAACGCCGCCTTCGCCACCGCCGAGCGCCTGCGCAATGAATTCTGCGTCCGCGTCACCGGCCTGGTGCGCGAGCGTCCGGCCGGCACGGCCAACGCCGAACTGGCCTCCGGCGAAATCGAAGTGCTCTGCAAGGAAGTCGAGATCCTGAACGCGTCGGTCACCCCGCCGTTCCAGCTGGATGACGACAACCTGTCGGAAACCACCCGCCTGACGCACCGCGTGCTGGACCTGCGCCGTCCGCAGATGCAGCGCAACCTGATGCTGCGCTACCGCGTGTCCATCGAAACCCGCAAGTTCCTGGACGAACTGGGCTTCATCGACATCGAAACGCCCATGCTGGCCAAGAGCACGCCCGAAGGCGCGCGCGACTACCTGGTGCCCTCGCGTGTGAACGCCGGCCACTTCTTCGCGCTGCCGCAGTCGCCGCAGCTCTTCAAGCAGATGCTGATGGTCTCGGGCTTTGACCGCTACTACCAGATCACCAAGTGCTTCCGCGACGAAGACCTGCGCGCCGACCGTCAGCCGGAATTCACCCAGATCGATTGCGAAACCTCGTTCCTGAACGAATTCGAAATCCGTGAAATCTTCGAGAACCTGATCCGCCATGTGTTCAAGGTGGTGCAGGGCGTCGACCTGCCGTCGCCGTTCCCGATCATGCCGTGGACCGAAGCGATGCGCCGCTACGGCTCGGACAAGCCCGATCTGCGCGTGCAGCTCGAGTTCACCGATATCACCGACGTCATGCGCGACGTGGACTTCAAGGTGTTTGCCGCCGCCGCCACGGCGCCGGGCAGCCGTGTGGTCGCCCTGCGCGTGCCCGGTGGCGCCGAGATGTCGCGCAGCGAGATCGACGCGTACACCCAGTTCGTCGGCATCTACGGCGCCAAGGGCCTGGCCTACATCAAGGTCAACGACGTGGCCAAGGGCCGCGACGGCCTGCAATCGCCCATCGTCAAGAACCTGCACGACGCTGCCCTGGCCGAACTGGTCAAGCGCACCGGCGCCCAGGACGGCGACATCATCTTCTTTGGCGCCGACCGCGAAAAGGTCGTCAACGACGCCATCGGCGCGCTGCGCGTGAAGATCGGTCACAGCGAATTCGGCAAGAAGACGGGCCTGTTCACGGCCGGCTGGAAGCCGCTGTGGGTGGTCGACTTCCCGATGTTCGAATACGACGAGGAAGACGGCCGCTACACCGCCGCCCACCACCCGTTCACCAGCCCCAAGGATGGCCACGAAGACTTCCTGGAATCCGATCCCAGCAAGGCGTTCGCCAAGGCCTACGACATGGTGCTGAACGGCTGGGAAATCGGCGGCGGCTCGGTCCGTATTCACCGTGAGGAAGTGCAGAGCAAGGTGTTCCGCGCGCTGAAGATCGGCGCCGAGGAAGCCCGCGAGAAGTTCGGCTACCTGCTGGACGCGCTGCAGTACGGCGCGCCTCCGCACGGCGGCATCGCCTTCGGCCTGGACCGCATCGTCACGATGATGACCGGCGCCGAATCGATCCGCGACGTCATCGCCTTCCCGAAGACTCAGCGCGCCCAGGACCTTCTGACGCAAGCGCCCTCGGAAGTCGACGAGAAGCAACTGCGCGAGCTGCACATCCGCCTGCGCAACGTCGAAAAAGCGTAGGAAGGCCCACCCCCGGAGCGCCTCCGGCGCTTCCCCCTCCAGGGGCCCGCTGGCGGACCGGCAGAGCCGGATCCGCTGCGGTGCGCTTGAGGTGCGCCGGTAGCTCGCGCTGCCGCAAAGATGGGAACGCCCGGCTGAAATGGAGTAATCTGGCTAACGCCGCCAAACACGGCGGCGGCTGGCCAGAGGACCTTCCGGGACCCGGCCGGCGGTTCTCAAGATTTGAAAGGCGCCATTGCTTCCATGTCGCTCATCCGAGTCGTCAGCTACAACATACACAAGGGCCGTTCGGCATTGGGCCGGCGCGACTCCCTGAATGAACTTCGCCTGGGCCTGTATGGCCTGCGCCCCGACCTGGTCTTCCTGCAGGAGGTCCAGGGCCGCAACGAGCAGAAGTCGCTGCTCGATGCTCAGCACGAATCGCTGGCCGCCGCATTGCGGCTGGACGTCGCCTACGGCCGCAATGCCGTGCGCCACGCCACCGACCACGGCAATGCGCTGCTGTCGCGCTATCCCATCCTCGACCACGAAAATCTCGACATCTCCGACCACCGCTTGGAGCAACGCGGGCTGCTGCATGCGCGCATCGACGTGGGTGATCGGGCGGTGCACTGCTTCGTGGTGCATCTGGGCCTGTTCGCCGGCAGCCGCAGCCGCCAGATCCTGGCGCTGACCGAGCGCATCAAGCGCATGGTGCCCGATGGCGAGCCCATCCTGATCGCCGGGGATTTCAACGACTGGAATGACCGGCTGGCGCCGATGTTCGTGCAGCAGCTCGGGCTGTACGAGGTGTTTTCGCATGCCCCGCGCAGCCATGGCGGAGACCTGCCGCGCCTGCGCGACTCGGTCAAGCGGCTGTCCAACGCCCTGCGCGGATTGCCCAGCAGCGGCGTCTCAGTCATGGAGCGCAACAACCAGCTCGGCATGGATGGCAGCTCGCGGTTGCTGGCGCCGCCGCCGCGCACGTTCCCTGCCGTGTTTCCCTGGTTCCGCCTGGACCGCATCTACCAGCGCGGCTTTGCCGTGCGCAGCGCCCGCGTGCTGCGCGGCCGCGAGTGGGCCAAGCTGTCCGATCATTCGCCCTTGCTCGCGGAGCTTGAACTCCCGTGAAGGACGAGCAGGACAGGCTGGAGTGGGAGCAGGGCAACGATATCCGTCTGCTCCAGAACGGCGCCGACTTCTTTCCCGCGCTGTGCGCGGCGATCGACGCGGCCACCGTCAGCGTGCATCTGGAAACCTACATCTTCATGCTCGACCGCACCGGCACGAAGGTGCTGGAATGCCTGGCGGCGGCCGCGCGCCGCGGCGTCAAGGTGCGCGTGGTCCTGGATGGATTCGGCAGCGCGCTGCACGGCGAGCGCGTGCGCGTCGCGCTGGCCAATGCGGGCGCGCAGTGCCGCATCTTCCGGCCCGAGCCGCGCTGGTTCGCGCGCTTCATCCCGTCGCGCAGCCGCTTGCGGCGCCTGCATCGCAAGGTCACGGTCGTCGATGGCCACATCGCCTTCATCGGGGGCATCAACGTCATCGACGACTACGATGACCTGGATCCCACCGACGGCCTGACCGGTCCGCGTTTTGATTTTGCCGTGCAGATTGAAGGCCCGATCGTCACGCAGGCGGCCCATGCGCAGGAACTCCTGTGGGTGCGCCTGAACTGGGCGCGCCTGCGCCGCCACCCGCGCGACTGGCATCGGCTGCAGCTGCTCAAGCCGCGCGACGTTCCCGCGCCGCCGGGCGGCATGCTGCGCGCCGCGCTGGTGCTGCGCGACAACCTGCGTTTCCGCAGGACATTCGAGCGTGCCTACCTGTTCGGCATCTCGCGCGCGCGGCGCGACATCCTGATCGCCAATGCCTACTTCTTTCCGGGCGTGCGCTTTCGCCGCGCGCTGGCCAAGGCCGCGGCGCGCGGTGTGCGCGTGCGGCTGCTGCTGCAGGGCAAGGTGGAATACCGGATGCAGTATCACGCCACGCGGTCGCTGTACGACAAGCTGCTGCGCGACGGCATCGAGATCTACGAGTACATGCCGAGCTACTTGCACGCGAAGGTCGCGGTGATCGACAACGTCGCCACCGTGGGCTCGTCGAACCTGGACCCCTTCAGCCTGCTGCTGGCGCGCGAGGCCAATGTCGTGGTCGACAGCCAGCCGTTCGCCTGGGACCTGCAGGAACGCCTGGAAACCGCCATTCGCGAGGGTGGCCGCTTCATCCGGCCGCTGGACTATCAGCGCCGGGGTTTCCTGCGGCGCTGGGTGGATGCGGCGTCCTACACGCTGCTGCGGATCGGCGTGGCGTTCACGGGTACGTCGGACAAATACTGAACGCGGTCGGGCGGCGGCAGGGCAGTAAACTACGCGTTTTGGAGGGTTGCCCTCCGATCAGGCACAACGCAATGAGTATTCTCGTCACCGGGGGCGCCGGGTTCATCGGATCCAATTTCGTGCTGGATTGGCTGGCGCATGGCGATGAGACGGTCGTCAATCTGGACAAGCTGACCTACGCCGGCAACCGCGCCAATCTTGGCGGCCTGGAACACGACCCGCGCCATGTCCTGATCGTGGCGGATATCGCCGACACGCATCGGGTGACCGAGGTGCTGCACGCGCACCGTCCGCGCGCCATCGTCAATTTCGCGGCCGAAACGCACGTCGATCGCTCGATCGCGGGCGCCGGCAATTTCGTCCGGACCAACGTGGGCGGCGCCTTCGGGCTGCTGGAGGCCGCGCGCGCCTTCTGGAGCGAACTGGACGGCGCCGAGCGCGATGCGTTCCGGTTTCTGCATGTCTCGACGGACGAGGTCTACGGCTCGCTGGCGCCTGCCGATCCGGGCTTTACCGAAGCCAGCCCCTACCAGCCGAACAATCCCTACGCCGCCAGCAAGGCGGGGGGCGACCATCTGGTGCGCGCCTGGGCGCAGACCTATGGATTGCCGGTGCTCATGACGCACTGCTCCAACAATTTCGGACCCCGGCAGTTTCCCGAGAAGCTGATTCCCCTGATGATCCATCACGCGCTGGCGGGCAAGCCGCTGCCCGTGTACGGCGATGGCCTGCACGCGCGGGACTGGCTGTATGTCGCCGATCATTGCGACGGCTTGCGCAGGGTGCTCGAAGATGGCCGGCCCGGCCAGACCTACAACCTGGGCGCGGGAAATGAGCGCACCACGCTGGAGGTCGTCACGGCGGTTTGCGCCTTGCTGGACACCTTGCGGCCGCGGGCCGATGGCGGCGCGTACAGGGACCTCATCGCGCTGGTCGCCGACAGGCCTGGCCATGACCGCCGCTACGCCATCGATGCGGGCAAGGCGCGGCAGGAACTGGGCTGGCAGCCGGCCGAAACGTTTGCGTCGGGCCTGGAGAAGACGGTGCGGTGGTATCTGGATCACCCGCAATGGCTGCTGAAGGCGGCAAGCCGCTCCCATGCGTCCGAAGGGGGTGCGCGATGACGGCAACGGGCGCGCGCAAGGGCATCATCCTGGCTGGCGGTTCGGGAACGCGGCTGCATCCCGCGACCCTCGCGGTGAGCAAGCAGCTCATGCCCGTCTACGACAAGCCCATGATCTATTACCCGCTGTCCACGCTGATGCTGGCCGGCATACGCGAGATCCTGGTCATCTCGACACCCGAGGACCTGCCGCGCTTTCAGCAGTTGCTGGGCGATGGCGGGCAGTGGGGGCTGTCGCTGCAATACGCGGTGCAGCCGGCGCCCGAAGGCCTGGCGCAGGCGTTTCTCATCGGGGCGGACTTCATCGGACAGTCGCCGTGCGCGCTGGTGCTGGGCGACAACCTGTTCTACGGGCATGACTTCCCCCAACTGCTGGCCGGCGCGATGTCGCGGCACGCGGGCGCCACCATCTTTGCCTACCACGTGCAGGATCCGCAGCGCTACGGCGTGGTCGAGTTCGACGCGCAGGGCAACGCGCTGCGCATCGAGGAAAAGCCCGCCTCGCCCAAGTCGAACTACGCGGTGACCGGGCTGTACTTCTACGACAACCGGGTGATCGAGCTGGCGCGCCGTATCCGACCGTCCGCGCGCAATGAGCTGGAAATCACCGATCTGAATCAGGCGTACCTCGAACTGGGCGCGCTCAACGTCGAAATCATGGGACGGGGGCACGCCTGGCTCGACACGGGCACGCACGACAGCCTGCTCGATGCGTCGCAGTTCATTGCGACGCTCGAACGCCGGCAGGGGTTGAAGGTCGCCTGCCCGGAAGAGATTGCGTTCCGCAAGCAGTGGATAGACGCGGCGCAACTGGAAGCGCTGGCGCGGCCGCTGGTCAAGAGCGGCTATGGCCAATATCTGATGAACCTTCTTACCCGGCTGCCGCACTGATGCGCATCACACCCTTGTCCCTGCCCGATGTCCTGCGCATCGACCCCGAGAAGCATCAGGACGCGCGCGGCTATTTCGTCGAGACCTACGTTCAATCGGTCTTCGATGCGGCGGTCGGCCGTCCGGTCCATTTTCTGCAGGACAACCAGTCGCACTCGCGGCGCCATGTGCTGCGCGGCCTGCATTATCAGACGCAGCATCCGCAGGGAAAGCTGGTGCGCGTCACCGAAGGCGAGATTTTCGACGTTGCCGTGGACATGCGCGAGGGATCGCCCACGTTTGGCCAATGGACGAGCGAGATCCTGTCATCGGACAACCTTCGCCAGCTCTGGCTGCCGGAAGGCTTTGCGCACGGATTTCTGGTGTTGTCCGGCTACGCCAATGTGGTCTACAAGACGACCGCGCCGTACGCGCCGGCGCACCAGCATTGCGTGAGATGGGACGATCCGGGGCTGGCGATCCCCTGGCCGGTGCAAGGCGAGCCGATCGTGTCGGACAAAGACCGCCAAGGCCTCGCCTTGGGGCAGGCGCCCCGGATTGCGGTGGTCTGAACCGGATCAGGCCCGGCGTTTCATGCCGACCAGTCCGAGCGCCAGCGCTGTCCCGACGAGGATGACGCCCGCGCCCGCAAGGATGGGCACGGTGATGACTTCGTCCAGGAACCAGGCGCCCCAGACGACCCCGAAGATGGGGACCAGAAATGTGACGCTGACCGCGCCGGTGGGTCCGACGTTCGCGATCAGCCGGAAGAACACGATGTACGCGGCGCCGGTGCACACCACGGCGAGCAGGACCGTCGCGCCCCAGGCTTCCCAGGAGACCGGCTGCTGCGGCCAGGTGGCCAGGGCCGCTGGAAGCAGGACCAGCGCGGCCGACACCATGCTGCCCGTCGCGCTGGTCAGCGGATCCACGCCCGTCAGAAAGCGCTTGGTCCAGTTGGCGGCAATGCCGTAGAAGACGGGCGCAGAAATGGCGGCAAGCACGGCAAAGCCGGTTCCGCCGGACTGGAAGTCGAGCTTGTCCCAGACCAGCACCACGATGCCGGACATGCCGATCAGCAGCCCCAGCGAGCGGGTCCAGGGCAGCCGGTCTTTCAGCCACAACCAGCCGATGACGGCGCCCCACACCGGCGTCACGGCGTTGGCGACCGACAGGAAGCCCGCGCCCAACGACTGGGCGGCGTAGGCGTAAAGCAGGAAGGGCAAAGCCGCGTTCAGCGTGCCGACCACGAGAATGGCTTTCCAGCGGCGCGCAATAAGCGGCAGCTTGTTGCGCCAGATCGCGGCGGGCAGCAGGAACAGCGCGGCCAGTCCCACGCGCAGCTCGATCAGGGCCACCGGCCCGAATTCCGGCACGGCAACGCGCATGAAAAGAAATGAGCCTCCCCAGACGGCGGCAAGAATCATCAGGTCCAGCAGATCGCGGCGTTGCATGTTGAGCTCTGAATCAACCTTGACCGCGGCTCGTGACCAGGTTTCGCATCTTCACCCGGTGCGCCAGCAGCGCGCAGGTCAGGGACAGCACAATACACAGGACCAGCCCGGTGCGCACGCCGGAAAGCACCGTGCTGTGCGAAATCAGAATGCCGACCACGGCAGTGCCCAATGCGCTGCCGATGGCGCGCGTCGTCTGCACCAGCGCCGAGGCCACGCCCACGTCGCGCCGCTCGCTCAGCATCTGCATGAAGAGGGTCAGGTTGGGCAGCAAAAAGCCCAGCGCGCAGCCGTTGACGAAGAACGCGGACAGGATCCACCACGCCGACGTGCCCGGCGAAATCAGCAGCACCATCAGCGACCCGGCCGCCAGCAGCCCGCCGCCAAACACCATCAGCCGCTGCGGCTCGGTCTGTTTGGGGAACATGCGGCCGTTGATGATGCTGCCGACCGAGATCGCGGCCACCAGCGGCGTGAGCAGCAGGCCCGCCTGGCTGGGCGTGTAGCCCAGCACCTGCTGCAACAGCAGCGGGCTGTAGAAAATCAGGATGAACATCACCGCGCCCACCATCATCGCGGCCGCGTTCAAGAGCCGCGGCTCGCGGCCGGACAGGACGCGAAGCGGAAAGATCGGTGACTTCACGCGGCGTTCGGTCGGAATCAGGATGGCGATGGCGGCGGCGCCGACCAGCGCCAGCGTCAGGCCGAGCACCGGGTGCGCGTGTTCGCCGCTGGCAAATGCAAGTTCCAGCGCGGCCAGCGGCGCGCCCACCGCCAATACGAGCAGAATGGCGCCCAGCCAGTCGATCTTGCGGCTGCCGTCGTGGATGGGCCGGATGCGCGGAAAATAGCGCGCCAAGAGGAAGAAGGCCGCGGCGGCCGCGATGGGCGTAATAAAGAACGCCGCGCGCCACCCTAGCGCTTGCGTGGCCGCGCCGCCCAGCACCGGGCCGATGCCGCTAGCCATGGCGAAGGCAGCGGATACCAGCGCCATCCATCTGACGCGCTGCTTGGCATCGGGAAACAAGTCCGCCGGCGCGGCGAATGCCGTGGCGATCATCATGCCCCCGCCCACCCCCTGCAGGGTGCGGAAAACGATCAGTTGGGTCATGGACTGCGCCAGGCCACAGGCGATGGAGCCCAGCGCGATGATCAGCACAGACACCAGCATCAACGGCTTGCGGCCGAACATGTCGCCCAGCCGGCCAAAGATCAGGATGGAAGCCGCGGTGGCCAGCAGATAGCCCGTGCCGACCCACGCGTATAGCGCCATGCCGTTCAGCGCCTCGGCCACGCGCGGCAGGGTGGTGCTGATGATGGTGGAATCCAGGGCGGCGAGCACCACGGTGGCCGAAACGCCCGCCATCGCCAGCAGCAGGTCCCGTCGTGAGCGTGTGGGATCAGTGGCTGGCTGCGGTGGCGTCGGCGGCGGATTCATGCCGCCAAGGATATCACCGGCACCCTAGGGTTATCACTTGTAAAACGTGTGGTATCCCCAGAAAACAGCGATGACGAGCACGACCAGCATCCATGACCAGCGGGAATTGGAGAGACCCCGCGCCTCGGGTTCGGGAGGCGGGGGAGGGGGCGCCATCCTCGGCTGTGCCGCCATGTGGTCGATGAAGGACGCGAAGAATTTCTCGATGATCTTCTCGCCGGCCTTCAAGAGGACGCCTTCCCCGCACTCGCCCAGCTTGCCTCCGGCCATGCCGGCGACCGTGTAGGCCACGCGGGTGCCCTGGTCCTTGGTGGACAGGTTGATCTGCGCCGTGCCGATCGCCAGGCAGGCGGCGCGTCCCTTGCCTTCGAACACCAGCGTGCAGCTGTCGGGGGCGTTCATGTCGGAGAGCAGGATCTCGCCTTCGTAGTCGGTGTCGATGCCGGCGATCTTGGCGCGCAACGTGACCGCATATTCGGTCGGGCTACGCATCGCGACTTCGACACACCCGGGGATGCACTTCTGTAACACTCGCGGGTCAGTCAACGCATCCCATGTCTGGTGCTGCGTCGAAGGAATCCATTGGGCATCGGCAATGCGCATGGTTGTCTCCCTGTTCCAACAGTGTTGTGAATCCATTGTGGACCGGTCCGGAGAAAATAGCCACGAATTGGCGGCACCTTCTCCCACTGAAGGATAGTGAGACTTACTATTATTTGTTGAGTCGGGATGAGGGAAAAAGGCCGAAGATCCGCATAGAACGGCGTTTTCCGCATGTTATGATGTTCAGTTGCGCTAAAACTTAGTATGCGCACTTTGCGCCTTCAGTTTGATTTTGTTCAATTTGAATGGTTTGCAAAGATATTGTTGCCAATATTTTACTGGCTGTAATGCGCGCTGAAGAATTTCAAGGCGTCGCGCCAGCCGCATATTGGGCCCCATATTTTGCTTGATGAATCAGCCGCCGAAACGGCGCTCAGCGGATTTGTCGGCGACCAGTATCGCGATTATTTCCAATAACTTTATGTCCGCCCCGCGTCTGTTTGAAGCGGGGCGTTCAAGCGGGATAGGTAGTGTGAATCCTCATCAGGCACAGCGTGTATCTCCGGCTGCGATGTTCGACAGCATCTGGAGCAATCGAAAGCTCGCCGTTCAAATGTGCAAGCGGGAAGTCCTGGGCCGCTATCGCGGCTCAATTTTTGGGCTGGCGTGGTCGTTCTTTACGCCGCTCTTGATGTTGACGGTCTATACGTTTTTCTTCACGGTCGTCTTCAAGGCGCGCTGGGGCGTCAGCCAGGAAGCCAGCCACGCGAATTTTGCGGTCGTGCTGTTTGTCGGCTTGATCGTGCACGGGCTGTTTTCCGAGTGCATCAGCCGCGCGCCCGGCCTGATCCAGAGCAATGTGACCTACGTGAAGAAGGTCGTCTTTCCGCTCGAGATCTTTCCCTGGGTGGCGATGGGGGCGGCGCTGTTCCATGCGGCCATCAGCGTGTGCGTCCTGTTGATTGCACAACTGGTGCTCAGCGGCTCCATCAGCTGGACGGCCATATTCTTCCCGATCGTGCTGATTCCGCTGCTGATGGTGACCATGGGCTTCGCATGGTTTCTTTCCGCCACGGGCGTGTATGTGCGCGACATCGGCCAGACGATCGGTCTCTTGATGTCCGTGCTGCTGTTTGTGTCCCCGGTGTTCTATCCGATTTCCAATCTGCCGCCCAAGGTGCAGATGATCGTGATGTTGAATCCGCTGACCTTGATTATTGAAGAATCCCGGAATGTGCTGCTTTACGGCAAATTGCCGAACTGGGGCGCGCTGGGTATTTATGCGGCTATTGCCATGGTGATTGCGTGGGCAGGTTTTTGGTGGTTCCAGAAGGCGCGCAAGGGGTTTGCTGATGTCCTCTGATAGCAATGTCATTCGCGTAGATCGCCTCAGCAAGTGCTATCAGATCTACGATCGGCCGCACGACCGGTTGAAGCAGTTTGTCGCGCCCCGGGTGCGCAATATGCTTGGACGCCCGCCGGTCAATTATTTCCGGGAATTCTGGGCGCTGCGCGACGTGTCCTTCAACGTCGGCCGCGGCGAGACCGTCGGCATCATTGGCCGTAACGGCTCGGGCAAGTCCACGCTGCTGCAGATGATCTGCGGCACGCTGATGCCCACTTCCGGCACCGTCGAGACGCATGGCCGCGTTGCCGCCCTGCTGGAGCTGGGCGCGGGGTTCAACCCCGAGTTCACCGGCCGCGAAAACGTGTTCCTGAACGCAATGGTGCTGGGCCTCTCGCAAAGCGAAGTCGAGCAGCGTTTCGATGAAATTGCGGCGTTTGCCGATATTGGCCAGTTTATCGAGCAGCCGGTCAAGCATTATTCAAGCGGCATGTATGCCCGCTTGGCGTTTGCCGTGGCGATCAACGTGGATCCCGACATTCTGGTCGTTGACGAGGCGCTGGCGGTGGGCGACGAGCCTTTCCAGCGCAAGTGTTTCGCCCGGATTGACGCGATCAAGAATCGCGGCGCGACGATTTTGTTTGTGTCGCATTCGGGCGCGGCCATCATCAACCTGTGCGACCGCGCCATTTTGCTCAATGCCGGCGAGCGCCTGTTCACGGGCATCCCGAAACGCGCTGTTTATTTTGGCCAGAAGCTGGGTAATACCACCGGCGACAAGGCAATTGAACTGATCGCGGAAATCCGCCGCATCGATGCCGAGGGCGAGAGCGCGGCCAGTGCGGCTGAGCCGGAAACCGAAGAAAAGAAGGCGGCGGCCAGCGAGACCCCCACGGGCGGACTTGAGCCGTTCTTTGACGCGAGCTTCGTGCCGGACACGTTGTCCTATGACGAGGTGGGCGCCAAGCTGGGATCGCCCATGCTGCAGACGCTGGGCGGCGCGCAGGTCAATCACATCCTGCGCGGCCATCGCTACAAACTGAAGTGCAGCGTTCAGTTCACCGAAGACTGCCCGGCGGTCCGGTTCTACGCGCTGATCCGAACCACGTCCGGCATCGACCTGGCGGGCTGCGCCCATCCCATTCTGGATGAGCACGGCATCGACTTCACGGCCGGCACGTCGTTCGATCTGGAATTCGAATTCGAATGCTCGCTTAATCCGGCAACGTATTTTTGCACCTTCGCGGCCCAGGGCGAAGACGGTTCGTTGCATCATCGTATCGTCGACGCGATCGTCTTCCGCGTGATGGCCGACGAGCCGCGGCCCGCGACTGGCCTTTTCGACATCGGATTCCAACCCAGGATCTTGCTGGATGCGGTCTCTGAATAAATGATGGCGACCGGCAAGATAGAGAACTGAAATGCATAATCTTCCGACCGATTACAAAGAACATAAAGGGATGCTGTTTCCGGAAACGGACGGCAGCATTCCCGAATTCACCTACACCGATGGCGCCGAGTTCGAGCAGCAGATCGAACGCATCATCGCGCAGGCCCAGGATCGCTCGCTGTTTTCGCGCGAGCTGGTCGGCGCCGTCTGGGACTGGCGTTCGGCCTGTCACCTGTCGCCGGTCCGCGCGAACATCCTGCGGCCGCTTGAAAAGCTCTGCCGCGGACGCGTGCTGGAACTGGGCTCGGGCTGCGGCATCATCACGCGATACCTGGGCGAGCTGGGCGGCGACGTCGTTGCCCTGGAGGCTTCGGCTCACCGCGCCTCGATCACGCGCCAGCGCACCGCCGACTTGCAGAACGTCACGGTGGTTTGCGACCGCATCGAAGACTTCAACGCCGAAAAGAAATTCGACGTTGTGACGATGATCGGCGTATTGCAGTACGCCCGCCTCTTTTCCCATTGCGGCGACCGCGCCGAGCTGGATCTGCTTGCCAATGCCGCGCGTCAGCTCAACGACGACGGCGTGCTGGTCATTGCCATCCAGAACAAATTGGGCCTCAAGTATTTCTCGGGCTTTCCAGAGCCCAACGTGGACGTGCCCTATTACGGCGTCGAAGGGCAGTACGGACCGGAGACCATCATCCGGTTCGGACTGGACGAGCTGAAGGGCATTCTGGGCTCCGTCGGATTGAGCGCGCAGGAAGTGTTGTTCCCGCTGCCGGACTATCACATGCCGGTGTCGCTCTTGACCTCGAAGGGTCTGGATCCGAAGGGCCCGTTTGCCGCCCGGCCGCTCCTGACCGGCACGGTCGGCCGCGATCGCGCCCGTCCCGATTGGATCGTTCCTTCCTTCTCGCTGGAGCAGGCCTGGAATTCGATTCACGAGAATGGCCTGGCCGAAGACCTGGCAAACTCGTTCCTGATCATTGCCGGAAAGTCGGAGAAGGCGGTGGCGGCGTTGCGCGAGGCGCAGGATCTTGCCTGGCACTACAGCGTTGAACGGCATCCCGCGTTTGCCACCGCAAAGCGCTTTTATCTGGAAGGCGGTGAAGTCCGCACGGCACGGGATCACGTGACCCAGCAGCCGGCGCCGCAGGTGCCGGTCACCCATTCGATCGACGATGGTCCGTATCTGAACGGCAATCTCTGGTGGCTGGGCCTGGTGAAGGTGTTGAATACACCGGGCTGGTCCGCCACCGACGTGTGCAATTGGGCGCGTCCCTGGATCGACGCTATCTGCCGCGAGGCGGATCTGGGACCTGCCGTGTCGCTGTCGCTGGACAAGGCGGTGCCCGGGGCCTTGTTCGACTGGACTCCGTTGAACTGCATGGAAGTCGCGCCCGGCGAGCTGGCATTCTTCGACAAGGAATGGAAGCTGGAATCGGACCTGACGCTGTCCTACGTCATTTTGCGTGGTCTGTTCGGCAGCCTGGCCAGCGTGTCCAGCTGCGCCCCGCCGGCCGAAGGCACGCCGCTGGAGATCCTGGAACTGCTGCGCGAAGCGCTGCGGATGCAGAGCATCGGCATCACTGACGACCACGTCGAGAAGTACATTGCGCAGGAATCCAGCGTGCAGCATTGGATCAACGGCGGCGTTGAAGGCCGTATCGGCGCGCCGTGGGTTACCTACGTCAAGTCCGCCAAGCTGCTGGTGCGCATCGACGGCCGGCATATGCGGTCGCTGCTCGAGGACGCCAAGGCGCATGACGCGAATCAGCAACTGGTGATCCAGACGCAGGCTGCGGAGATCGCGGCCATGCGCACCACGCTGGAACAATATCAAAGCAGGGCGCTTGCGGAGGCCGGCTCGCGTTGGCGGCGCGCGTATCGGGCGCTGTTCGGAAGGTCGAACTGATGTCTGCCTGAGCGGTGTGAGGTTTCCGGGGGCGACGACAGTAGCGCATGGTTGCGTTGTCGCGATGACGAGAATGATTTAAATCCCATGTAGTACCAGGCGGACAGGACACACATGAAAAGCATGCATGGATGGCGTTCGCACCGGGCCTGGTTCGACACAAGAGGATTGGCGGGCACACCATGAGAGTTTTGCAAGTTAACGGATATCAGTCGCCGGGGCGTCGCTTCAATGGGTTATCCCTGAAGCCTCACCTCGAGGCGCTGGGGGTCTCCTCAAAGCATTTCGTTTGGGAACAGGACCGTCAGGAAGAAGACGTCGTGAGCCTGCACGGCAAGCTGGCGCGCAAGGTCAACCGGCTTACGCGCGGCGTGGAAAAGGTGCTGTCGCTGCAGTCGCAGCTGTATTCCAACGGCATGCACATGCGCCGCATGGATGCATTCCGCGAGGCGGACCTCGTCCATTACCACATCGTCCATTCGGGCTTCCTGAGCATGCAGTCGCTGCCCGCGATGACGGCCGCGAAGCCCTCCTTGTGGACGCTGCATGATCCGTGGGCGATGACCGGCCACTGCATCCACCCGTTTTCGTGCCAGCGCTGGAAAACAGGCTGCGGCCAGTGTCCCGACCTGAAGACCGATTTTGCAATTCAGCACGATACGACGGCGCTGAACTTCCGGCTCAAGCGTTCGGCTTACCGCCGTTCGAACTTCGAGATCCTGGTGGCCTCGAGCTGGATGGAAAACATGGTGCGGCAATCGCCCCTGCTGGAAGGCGTGCCCGTCCACAAGGTGCCGTTTGGCCTGGACCTGGATTTCTTCAAGCCGGCCGATCAGGCCGCGGCCAAGGCCCGCCTGGGCATCGAGCCCGATCGACTGGTCTTGTGCTTTCGCTCCGTGGTCAACGACTTCAAGGGCCTGCAGTATGTGATCGAGGCGCTGGACCGCCTGCAGACGCAGGTGCCCATCTGCCTGTTGACGCTGAATGACAAGGGCCGGGTCGACAAGTTCAAGGAAAGGTTTCAGGTTGTCGAACTAGGCTGGACGAATGACGATGGCGTGATGCAGGACGTCTATAGTGCGACTGACCTGTTCCTGATGCCTTCGCTGGCGGATTCGTTCGGGTTGATGGCCGTCGAGGCCATGGCGTGCGGAAAGCCCACGATCTGCTTCGAAGGCACCGCCTTGCCCGAGGTCGTGTTCACGCCGGAAGCGGGCCTGGCCGTGCCGTCGCGCGATGCCGCGGCGCTGGCGGCGGCGATGGAGCGCCTGATCAGCGACCCGCAAGAACGGTTGGCACGAGGCGCAAGATCCCGCCAATTGGCGGAGCAGCACTACGACATACGCCTGCAGGCGCAGCGTATGGTGGACGTTTATGAACGTGTGATCCAGGGAAGGCAGTCGGGAAAATGACCACGGCGGATACGTTGACCACCGGGATTGCGGATCCGAAATCCGACGCGGTCCCTGGAAAGCAGAGAGCGGCCTGGGCGGACTTGTGCCGCGTGGTGGCCATCTATGGCGTGCTGCTGATCCACTCTTGCGGCGCGGCGTTCTACGCCTTCGGCAAGAGTCCGTTGCCCGACTGGTTGTCGGCCAATGCGCTGGATTCCGCCGTGCGCGTGGCGGTGCCGCTCTTTGTGATGATCTCCGGCGCGATGCTGTTGCGCCCGGGCCTGCCGGTGGCCTCGACGGCAAGCATCCTGCGCCGGGTTTTGAAGGTGTTCATCCCGCTGGTCTTCTGGAGCGCCGCGTACCTGTACCGCAATAACGCGTTGGGTGGTTTCGGGGTCAACCTGTTTTCGATATTTACCGAACCGGCGATGTACCACCTGTGGTTCGTGTACATGATCGTCGGGCTGTACATCCTGCTGCCGTTCCTGCAGGCAATCTATGAAGTGCTGCGAAGCCGCCCGTCGCTGGGCGTCTATTTCTTTGTGGTCTGGTTTGCCGTCACTTGCGTGCCGCTGTATTGGCCGCTGCCGGTGCTACGGATCATGCAGCTCACCAGCTTCCTGGGTTATGGCGGTCTGTTCGTGCTGGGCGGCCTGCTGGCGACCATCGACCGCAAGGCCATTCCCCGCTGGACGTGCATCGCCGTCTACGCCATCTGCTCGGCCATCACGTTTTATCTGACCTGGCGCTTCAGCGAAAAGGCCGGCGTGGCGGTCGAGCGCGCCTACGTGTATTTCACGCCCAACGTCATCATCGCGTCGATCGCCGCGTTTCTTGCGTTCATGACATTCGACCTGTCCGCGCGGTCGGCGGCGATTGCAAAATGGATGAGCGACCGCGCCTTCATCATATTTTTCGTGCACGTGGTCGTTCTGGAGCATGTGCGCTACAGCAACACGATCCGCATCGCGTCCGAGCATCTGCCCGTTTTCCTTGTGATTCTGTTGATTTCCTTGAGCACCTTTTTCATCAGCGGCCTCATTGCGGCCGCGATTCGTCTGATTCCGGGAGCCAGCCGTGTTGCCGGATAACGTTTCAAGCACCATGGACCAACCGAACTCGCGCAAGGGCAGGATTCTTCTGTTCAGCTATGCCTTCCCGCCCATGCAGGTGCAGATGACGGCCGCGGTCTACAAGCCGATGGCCGCGCTGGCCCGGTCCGGCTACGACGTCGACGTCGTGTGCGCGGATTCCTTCTGCGCCGAATTGCCGCTGGACCATAGCCTGTTGCCGTTCGCCGAAAAGACCTTCGGCAAGATCGATCGTCTGCGGCCCGCGAAGGGCCTGATGACGCTCCTGCGTTCGTCCATCCGCAAGCTGGATCGTGTGCCGGACCTGATGACCGTGCTGCGGGAATCCGCGTACAGCAAGCTCATGGACACGGACTTGAGCCAGTACGACGCCGTGATGACGTGGTCGCCGTTTCATTCGATCAACGCGGTGATGACGCGCGTGAAGAAGGCGCGGCCCAATGTGAAGTGGCTGGCGCAGTTCAGCGATCCGTGGGCCGGCAACCCGCTGGAGGTCAGCGGGCTGACCAAGATGTGGAACGCCCGGCACGAGCCGCGCGCAGTTGCTGCGGCGGACTTCATCGTGCACAGCTCGCGGTACTCGCTGGATCTGATGATGCAGGGGCAGCCCGAATCCGTGCGCCGCCGCACCGACGTGATTCCCCATGCCTTCGACGAAGCCTTGTTCCCGCAGCGCCCCAAGGCCAGGAACGATCGCATCGTCATGCGCTACGTGGGCGTGCTGTATGGCCGCCGGTCGCCCGAACCGCTGTTCCAGGCGCTGGTGCGCCTCTTTCAGCGGCGGCCGGACCTGCGTGGTGTGCTCTGCGTCGAACTGATCGGCCTGGTGCCGCCCGAGATGCTGGCCAGCGATGCGGCCAAGAGCCTGCCGGAAGGCACCGTGCGCGCCGTCGGCAACGTGTCGTTCGTGGAATCGCTTGAGCAGATGTACGACGCGGACATCCTGCTGCTCATCGAAGCCAATGTGCGCCAGAACCTGTTCCTGCCCAGCAAGCTGTCCGATTACATCGGCGCGGATACCCCGATCGTGGGCCTGACACCGCCGGGCGGTTCCGAAGACGCGATGAAGCAGCTGGGATGCTGGCACGCCCGCCCGTCCGACGTCCAAGAGATCGAAAAGGCGGTTGAAGGCGCCGTGGATCACGTCCTGCGCAAGGACGGGGCCGATTGGTGTGATCAGGGCTACCGCGATACATTCAGCGGCAGACGGATCGCCCAGCGCTTCGGCGAGATCCTGGAGGGGCTCTGACGCTGGCTTGCCCGCACGGCAACGCCCATTTCCACCTATCCATGCCCATAAGCTGCTTCCCATCATGGCTGTAGAAGTCGTCCTTTACGCGCCCAACGTGCACACAGGCGGCGGCTTTGTGCTGCTGCAGGCGCTGCTGGGCGCGTGGCCGGCGGGCGCGCCGCTGCGTCTTTTCCTGGATGCGCGAGTCCAGCAGCGCCTGGAGATTCCCGCGGGCGCCGCCGTGTATTGGGTCGCGCCGACGGCGCTGGCCCGCCTCAAGGGTGAATTTGCCGCACGGCGGGCGGCGGGGCCGCAATCCATTCTTTTCTGCTTTCACGGCCTGCCTCCCGTTCTGCCGTCGCGCGCGCGGGTCGTCGTGTTCCTGCAGAACCGGAATTACCTGCGCGGTGTGCGGCTGTCGCAGTTCCCGTTGCCCACGCGGCTGCGCCTGCTGTTCGAACGAACCATCGGACGGTGCTTCCGTCATCGCGTCTCGGAATACGTGGTCCAGACGCCGACCATGCGCCGCGAGGTGCTCGATTGGCTTGGCTCGGCGACGCGCCTGCCGCCCGTCCGGGTCGCGCCCTTCGTGGCCGACATTACCGACGGCACGCCGGTGGCGCAGTCGGACCGCCCGCGCCAGTGGGATTTCGTTTATGTGGCCGACGGCGTGGCGCACAAGAATCATCGGCGCCTGATCGAGGCGTGGCGGCTGCTGGCCGAAGACGGTTTGTATCCGTCCCTCGTCCTTACGCTGGGCGCCCGGGACCAGGTATTGGCGCGGGAGCTCCTGGACGTCGCGGCCCGTCATGGGCTGCGAGTGGAAAATCAGGGTGAACTGACGCGGGAAGGCGTGGCGGCGTTGTATGCGCAGGCCGGCGCGCTGGTGTTTCCGTCATTCGGCGAATCGTTTGGCCTGCCGTTGATCGAGGCGACCAAGGCCGGGCTGCAGATCGTCGCGTCGGAGCTGGATTACGTGCGCGACGTGTGCGTCCCGGTCCAGACATTCGACCCGGCCTCGGCCACGTCCATCGCACGAGCGGTGCGGCGCCAGCTTTCCGCGCCCGGCCCGGTCGTGGAACCCGAGACGCCCGGCCAGTTCTGGGCCAGGCTGCGCGCCGATTCCTCAGCAGCGAGCGCGACGTGAGAATCCTGATCGTCAGCCAGTATTTCTGGCCGGAGCAGTTCTTCATCAATGACTTCGTCCGCGCGTTGACGGCGCAGGGACACGTGGTCGAGGTGCTGACCGGCAAGCCCAACTATCCGGACGGCAAGGTATTCGATGGCTATGCCGAGCAGGGTTTTACGAGCGAGCAGTGGGACGATGGCACACTGATTCACCGGGTGCCGCTGCGCGCGCGCCGCGCCGGCGGCGGCAAGAATCTGGTGCTCAATTACCTGTCGTTTGTCGTCAACGGCTTGCGCCACGGCGTGCGGGCCGTTGGGAACAAGGATTTTGATGTCGTGCTGGCGGTCGCATTTTCGCCGATCACGTCGGTAATTCCCGCGATTTACCTGAAATGGCGCAAGAAATTGCCTTTGGCGATCTGGATTCAGGACCTCTGGCCCGAAAGCCTGAGCGCAACCGGATTCGTGCGAAATCGCGGCATTCTTGCCGGCGTGGGCCTGATGGTGCGGGCGATATATGGTGCCGCATCCCTCCTTCTGGTGCAGTCCGAGGCCTTCCGCGCGCCGGTGGCCCGGCTGTCGTCGGCCCGCAAGATCGTCTACTACGGCAATTCCAGCCCCGATCCGCAGACCGCCACCCGCAGCCCCTGCACGCTGCCGCCCGACCTGCTGGCCACGCTGGACAGCAGTTTCTGCGTCGTCTTTGCGGGTAATCTTGGCACTGCGCAGTCGCTGCACACCATTCTGGCCGCGGCGCGCAAGCTGAAGGGACAGAGCACCTGCAAGATCGTGCTGGTGGGCAGCGGCAGCATGCTCGGCCGGATCCGCGACGAAGTCGAACGCGACGGCCTGTCCAACGTTGTACTGGCCGGCCGCTATCCCAGCGACCAGATGCCGCATATCTTTGACAGGGCGGGGGCGCTGCTGGTCACGCTGAACCGGGACGCCATTCTGGCGCAGACGATACCCAGCAAGGTGCAGGCCTATCTGGCCGCCGGCCGGCCGATCATCGGCGCGCTGGACGGCGCGGGGGCGGAAGTGATCCGAAGCGCGGGCGCCGGGCTGGTATGCGCCGCCGAGGACGCCGACGGGCTGGCCGATTGCATTGTCCGCCTGCACGCCATGGATCAGAACGAGCGCGATGCGCTTGCCGCCGCCGGGCGCCGGTTCTATCTTGAGCACTACGAGATAACCCGGCAGGTGGACCGATTAGTGAGTATTCTTTCCGAGAAACTGGATTTGAAAGAGAAGGTTTAGCATGAAAATTTTGGTTCTAGGAGTCACGGGCATGCTGGGCAGCGCGGTGTTTGCGCGCTTCAGCGAAGACCCGGCATTCGAGACGTGGGGCACGCTGCGCGGCGCGGCGGGACTGCGTTATTTTGACGAGCGCTTTCGCAAGAACCTGCTGACCGGCGTCGATGTGCTGGATAACGATTCCCTGGTGTCGGTGATCGGCCGGGTCAAGCCGGACGTGGTCATCAACTGTATTGGTCTGATCAAGCAGTTGGCCGATGCCAAGGATCCGCTGGCGGCGCTGCCCGTGAACGCCATGCTGCCGCACCGCCTGTCGCGCCTGTGCGCGCTGGCCTCGGCCCGCCTGATCCACGTCAGCACCGACTGCGTGTTTGACGGAAGCAAAGGCATGTACCTGGAATCGGATCCTTCCGATGCCGAAGATCTCTACGGCAAGTCCAAGTACATCGGTGAGGTGACCTCCGACGCCAACGCCATCACGCTGCGCACGTCCATCATCGGCCACGAACTGGGCAGCAATGTCGCACTGGTCGATTGGTTCCTGTCGCAGACGGGTTCCGTCAAGGGATTCACGCGCGCGGTGTTCTCGGGCTTGCCGACCACCGAGCTGGCGCGGGTGATGAAGGATTTTGTGATTCCGCATCCCGAGCTGCATGGCCTCTACCATTGCGCGGTCGCGCCGATCGACAAGTATTCGCTCCTCAAGCTCGTGGCAGAGGTGTACGGAAAGAGCATCGACATCGTTGCCGATGATCGCTTGAAGATCGATCGGTCACTGGACGCCACCCGCCTGCTGCAGGCGACGGGTTATGTGCCGCCCGCGTGGCCAGAATTGATTCAAGAAATGCACGCGCATCGCCTGGTTCCCTAACGGATTAATGGTTAATTTATGTTCGACAATAAAGTTCTCATGATTACCGGCGGCACCGGTTCTTTCGGACACACGGTGCTCAAGCGTTTTCTCTCCACCGATGTGCGGGAGATCCGCGTCTTCAGCCGCGACGAAAAGAAGCAAGAGGACATGCGCATTGCCTTGGCCGACGACAAGGTCAAGTTCCATATCGGCGACGTGCGCGACTACGACAGCATTTCGCAGGCGATGATCGGCGTGGACTACGTGTTTCACGCGGCGGCGCTCAAGCAGGTGCCGTCCTGCGAGTTCTATCCGATGGAAGCGGTCAAGACCAACGTGATCGGCACGGAAAACGTCCTGAACGCGGCGATTGCCGCCGGCGTGCAGCGCGTGGTCGTGCTGAGCACCGACAAGGCGGTGTATCCGATCAACGCCATGGGCATCTCGAAGGCAATGGCCGAGAAGCTGGTGGTCGCCAAGTCGCGCGTCGCCGTCAATCGCGGTCCCGTGATCTGCGCGACGCGCTATGGCAACGTCATGGCGTCGCGCGGTTCGGTGATTCCGCTTTTCATCAGCCAGTTGAAGACCGGCGAACCGCTGACCGTGACGGATCCCAACATGACGCGATTCCTGATGTCGCTTGAGGATTCGGTGGATCTGGTGCTGCATGCGTTCGAGCATGCGCAGCAGGGCGACATCTTCGTGCAGAAGGCCCCGGCTTCCACCGTCGCCGACCTGGCGGTCGCGCTGAAGGAACTGATCGGCGGCGAAAGCCCGCTCAAGGTGATCGGCACGCGGCATGGCGAAAAGCTGTACGAGTCGCTGATCTCGCGCGAGGAAATGGCCAAGGCCGAGGACATGGGCCGCTATTACCGCATTCCCGCAGATAACCGCGATCTGAACTACAAGAAGTATTTCGTCGAAGGCGAAACCGAGATTTCCGAGTTGGACGATTACACGTCCCACAACACGGAACGTTTGAATGTTGAAGGTGTGAAGAAGTTGCTGTTGAATCTGGAATACATCCGGGGGCAGATCGATGCTTAAGGTCATGACGCTGGTAGGCACGCGCCCCGAGCTCATCAAGATGAGCCGCGTCATTGCCGAACTCGATGCCCAGGTCAATCATGTGCTGGTGCACTCTGGCCAGAATTACGATTACGAACTGAACCAGGTTTTCTTTGACGACCTGCAGATCCGCAAGCCGGATTATTTCCTGGGGGCGGCGGGCGATACCGCGGCCAAGACGATCGGCGACGTCATCATCAAGTCCGATGAGATCTTCGAGCAGGAAAAGCCCGACGCCTTGCTGCTGTATGGCGACACGAACACCTGCCTGGCGGTGATCGCCGCCAAGCGCCGCAAGATTCCGGTGTTCCACATGGAAGCGGGCAATCGCTGCTTCGATCAGCGCGTGCCCGAAGAGCTGAATCGCAAGGTGCTCGATCACCTGAGCGATATCAACATGGTCCTGACGGAGCATGCGCGCCGCTACCTGATCGCCGAGGGCATCCGTCCCGAGACGATCATCAAGACCGGCTCGCACATGCAGGAAGTCCTTGGCTATTACATGGACGACATCCTGAAGTCGGATGTGCTGACCCGCGAAGGCCTGACCGAAGACAAGTATTTCGTGGTCAGCGTGCACCGCGAAGAGAACGTGGACACGCCGCAGAACCTGCGCGACCTGCTCGATACGCTGCGCAACCTGGCGGACACCTACGGGCATACCATCATCGTGTCGACGCATCCGCGCACCCGCAAGCGCCTCGAGGCGTTGGGCGACGCGCTGGATCATCCGCTGATCCGCTTCATGAAGCCGTTCGGCCTGCTCGACTACATCAAGCTGCAGATGGGCGCATTCTGCGTGCTGTCCGACAGCGGCACGATCACCGAAGAGGCGTCGCTGCTGAATCTGCCGGCGATCACGCTGCGCAATGCGCACGAGCGCCCCGAAGGCATGGACGAAGGCACGCTGATCATGAGCGGCCTGAAGGCTGAGCGGGTTGCCGACGCGGTGCGCGTGGTCACCAGCCAGCACCGTCGCGGCGAGCGCGTGATTCCCGTGGTCAAGGATTACGAAGGCGGCCCGGTGTCCAAGCAGGTCGTGCGCGCGGTGTTGAGCTATACGGACTACGTGAATCGGACTGTGTGGTCGAAGTCCTGAACCGTGACCTGACTGCCGAATCATGCCTACAGTGATTATCTGGTGCATCCTTGCGGCGGCCCTGGGGTTGGCGTGGTTGCTTACCGGCGCGCTGCGCCGGTATGCGCTGGCCAGCCGCAGCTTGCTTGACGTCCCGAACAGCCGTAGCTCGCATGTGGTGACGACCCCGCGCGGCGGCGGCGTGGCCTTCGTGGTGAGCTTTCTGCTCGGACTGCCGGTGCTCGTCTTGCTGGGGCTGCTGCCCGCGGTCACCGCCATTGCGCTGGGCGGGGCGGGCACGGCAGTTGCGATCATCGGTTTTCTGGACGACCGCGGCCACGTCGCGGTCCGGTGGCGCCTGCTGGTGCATTTTGGCAGCGCCGCCTGGCTGATGGCGTGGTTTGGCGGCCTGCCCGCGGGCGTGTTGGGCCAGACGTCCGCATTTTGGGCCGCGGCCGCAAGCGTGCTGGGCGTTTTCGCGCTGGTTTGGCTGCTCAATCTGTACAACTTCATGGATGGCATCGACGGCCTGGCCGCTTCCGAGGCGATCTGTGCGGCCGTTGGCGGCAGCGCGATCTACATCCTGACCGGCCACGACGGCGCGGCGGTGGCGCCCCTGCTGCTGGCCGCCGCAGTGGCCGGATTCCTGTTGTGGAATTTCCCGCCGGCGCGCATATTCATGGGCGATGCCGGCAGCAGCTTCCTGGGCATCGTCCTGGGGGGGCTGGCGCTGCAAGCCGCGTGGCAGCAACCCGCATTGCTGTGGGCCTGGATCATTCTGCTGGGCGTCTTTGTGGTGGACGCAACGTGGACGCTGCTGCGTCGGCTTGGACGCGGCGAGCGCGTGTATCTTGCGCATCGCATGCACGCCTACCAGCATGCGACGCGCCGGTTGGGCGCGCACAAACCGGTGTTGCTGACCGTGATTGCGTTGAACCTGTTCTGGCTGTTTCCCCTGGCGCTTTGCGTGTCGCGGGGCTGGATGTCTCCCGGGGTCGGCGTGCCGCTGGCTTATGCGCCGTTGCTGGCGCTTGCCATCGGCTGCAAGGCCGGAGAGCCCGAGAACAAGGGTCAGCACCCGCAGCCGTCGTAACACCGCGGCGCACACTCGGACAACTGCTCTCTGTTTTCAGGCGCCGGCGTGCTAACGTCGGCGCAGTCGGCAGCCGCCGGGCGGTGGCCGTATTGCTACACTTCCGTTTCGTGTCTTGATCGAGACCACGAAGATCAGGCGCCGAGTGACCAAGCGCCGAGTGACCAGACGCTTAGTGACCAGACGCTGAATGACCAAGCCTTAAGCAGGACGAGCGGCATGGATGGCCGGCAGGCGCCGCTCGGTTGGGGTCGACAATAAGGGACAAAAAGAGACGATGGCGAGATCGCTAGTGATTATCGGGGCGGGCATGCACGGGCGCGCGGTGGCCGAGGCCGCCGAGCTCAGCGGAAACTGGCAGGAGATCCTGTTCGTTGACGACCGCTGGCCGGCCATCCAGGAGGCCGCGGGCCGCAAGGTCGTGTCCAATCTGGCCGGTTTGAGCGGCCTGGCGGCCAACGCTACGCAAGCGATTGCGGCGGTGGGCAACAATGCGTTGCGCGCTACCTGGGTCGCGGCCATCCAGGATGCGGGGCTGCCCCTGGCCACCGTGATCCACCCTGCGGCGTCGGTCAGTCCCAGCGCCACCATCGAAGCGGGTACGGCCATCCTGGCGATGGCAATGGTCGGCGCCAGTGCCTATATTGGAATGGCGTCGATCCTGAATGCGCACAGCACCGCGGATCACGACACCCATCTGGACAGCTACGCGCACCTGGGTACCGGCGTGCAGTTGGCCGGGGGGGTGAAGATCGGCGCGGGCGCCTGGCTGCAGGCCGGGTGCTGCGCGGGGTATGGCGTGGTCGTTCCCCCCGAAACGGTGTATCCGCCGGGAACCGCGCTGAGCAGTTGATTCGCTTGACCGAATTTCTTGTCAATCCTTTAACTGGACGCAGCAGGACGTAGACCGTGCCGTTACCCATCGCATTTCGCTCACTCATGGTGTTTCTGTTCGACCTGTTTGCGGCGCTCGTCGCATGGGTGGGTGGCTTTCTGCTGCGCTTCAATTTCGAATGGCCGGTCGGCTATGGCAACCAGATGCTGCTCGGCTTGCCGTTGCTGCTGGTCGTGCACGCCATCGCGTGCCGCTGGGCCGGTCTCTATCGCGGCATCTGGTTGTTCGCCAGCCTGCCCGATCTGAAGCGCGTGCTGAAGGCCGTGGCGGTGTCGGCGATCGCGCTGCTGATCGTGGCCAATCTGGTCCCGCCCTCGTATTCGATTCCCCGTTCGCTGTTCCTGCTGTACCCGCTGCTATTGCTGCTGTTCATGGGCGGTGGCCGGGCCACGTGGCGGATGTGGAAGGAACACCGCCTGTACGGCGGCCTGATCGCCCAGGGCAAGCCGGTCGTGCTGGTGGGCGCCGGCAGCCGCGCGGCCTCGCTGGTGCGCGAGCTCGAGCGCAGCCCCGAATGGCAGGTCGTGGCGCTGGTCGATGACAATCGCAAGAAGTGGGGCCGTGAGCTGGGCGGCTACCCCGTCGTGGGCTCGCTGGACAGCCTGCCGGGGGTGCTGCAGGAGTTCAAGGCGCGCCACATCATCCTGGCGATGCCCAGCGCGCCGCCCGAGGTCCAGCGCCGCGTGACGCAGGTGGCTGTGCATTCGGGTGCGCAGGTCTTCGTGCTGCCCGAGGTCGACGACCTGATGAGCGGACGCGTCGCCATCAGCCAGATGCGTCCCGTCGAAATCGAGGATCTGCTGGGCCGTGACCCCGTGCAGATCGACACCGCCAACGTGAGCACCTTGCTCCGGGGCACCACCGTTCTGGTCACCGGCGCCGGCGGGTCGATCGGCAGCGAGCTGTGCCATCAGCTCGTGCGCTTTGCGCCGGCGCGCGTGGTGCTGGTCGAAACGAGCGAATACGCGCTCTACGTCATCGAGCAATGGTTCTCCCAGCATTGGCCGGCCGTGGACGTGGTGACGCTGGCGGGCGACGTGAAGGACGCGGACCGTATGGACGAGATCTTTGCGCGCTACCGGCCGCAGGTGATCTTCCACGCCGCGGCGTACAAGCATGTGCCGCTGATGGAAGTCGACAACGCCTGGCAGGCGGTGCGCAACAACGTGGGCGGCACGCTGGTCGTGGCCCAGTGCGCGCAACGGCACAAGGCCGAACGGTTTGTCCTGATTTCCACCGACAAGGCCGTCAACCCGACCAACGTGATGGGCGCGACCAAGCGCCTGGCCGAAATGGTCTGCGAAGCGTTTCAGGCCGAAAAGGCGGGCACGCGATTCGGCATCGTCCGCTTCGGCAACGTGCTGGGCAGCACCGGCAGCGTCATCCCGAAATTCCATCAGCAGATCCAGCATGGCGGGCCGGTGACGGTGACGCACCCCGACATCACACGCTATTTCATGTCCATTCCCGAGGCCGCGCAGCTGGTGCTGCAGGCGGCCGCCATGGGGCACGGCGGCGAGATCCACGTGCTGGACATGGGGTATCCGGTCAAGATCGTGGACCTGGCGCGCAACATGATCCGGCTGTCGGGATACGACGAAGCGCAGATCAGGATCGAGTTCACCGGGCTGCGGCCGGGCGAAAAGCTCTATGAAGAATTGCTGGCCGACTGCGAGCAGACGCAGCCGACGCCGCACACCAAATTGCGCATCGCGCGCTCCCGGCCGGTGCCGCCGGATTTCCTGCGCGAATTGAGCGCGTGGCTGGATAGCGGAAAGACGTTCGCCGATGAGGTCGTCCGCGCGGGCCTGTTGCGATGGGTGCCGGAGTACACGCCGAAGGTCCATGCCAACGGGCATGAGGATGCTGCGGCCGCGGCCGCGCGCACGGCGGAGTCGCCATGACGGCCGGCATCGACGCGCCCCGTGTCGGCGTGCTGGGCGCGACCAGCCTGGTGGGCGCCGCGCTGCTGAGCGAGCTCAAGGCCCAGGCATTCGCGCCCATCGCGTATTCGCGCCGGCGCGGCCCCTCCACGGACGACGGGGTTCAGTGGCGCGCGCTGCCCGATGCCGGGGGCAAGCCGGAATCGGTGTTTGGCGGCGAACACATTCCCGTCTGGGTGTCTCTGGCGCCCATCTGGATCCTGCCGCAGTATTTCGAGGCGCTGCGCGCCAGCGGCGCCAAGCGCATCGTCGCGCTGTCGTCGACCAGCCGGTTCACAAAGACGTCTTCCTCGGTGGAATCCGAGCAGGCTCTCGCCCGCAAGCTGATCGACGCCGAGACCGCCCTGATCGAATGGGCCGAAGCGTCCGGCATCGAATACGTCATCCTGCGCCCGACCCTGATCTACGGCGGCGAGAAGGACGGCAATATTTCCGAAATCGCCCGGTTCATCCGCCGGTTTGGCGTCTTTCCCGTGTTTGGCGCGGCGCGGGGCTTGCGGCAGCCCGTCAAGGCTGCGGATATCGCCGCGGCCAGCGTTGCGGCCGTCAGTGCGCCCGCGGCGGCCAACCAGGCGTACAACCTGTCGGGCGGCGAAACCCTTCACTACCGCGAGATGGTCGCGCGAGTGTTCGCGTCGATGGGCAAGCGGCCCCGCATCCTGACGGTGCCGCTGGGCGTCTTCAAGCTTGCGCTGGCGGTTGTGCGGCGTGTGCCGCGCTACCGGCATTGGTCCGTCGGCATGGCCGAACGCATGAACGAGGACCTGGTGTTTCCGCATGACGCCGCCCAACGGGATCTGGGCTATCGGCCGTCGGCATTCGAACCGTAGGCATCCGCCGCGCGCCGCGCAAAATTTCACCCCTTGGGACGCCCCAGGCTCATGGAGGGGACGGTTTGTTGTAAATTGCCGGAATTCTTGGGATTTTCCATCGCCTTCCAACGGGTCAATGCAACCGTGATTGACCCTTGCGCACGGCCTGAACCTCTGCTTTCTTCTTGATGCCCACTCGCATTCTCATTGTCCGCACGTCCTCGCTGGGCGACCTCGTCCACATGCTGCCTGCGATCACGGATATCGCCCGGCACGTGCCGGACGCGCAGATCGACTGGGTCGTCGAGGAAGCGTTTGCCGAGATCCCGACGTGGCATCCCGCCGTCAACGAAATCATCAAGGTCGCGCACCGGCGCTGGCGCAAGTCGTGGTGGTCCGCCCAGGTACGGGCCGAGCGCCGCGCGCTGCGTGAACGGCTGCGCGCCGTGCGCTACGACGTGGTCCTGGACATGCAGGCCCTCCTGAAATCGGCGTGGCTGGTGCGCCAGACGCAGGGCGTCAAGCACGGCCTGGATTGGCGCTCTGCCCGCGAGCCGCTGGCCTCGCTGTTCTACAACGTGCGTCATCGCGTCGAGTTCTGGCAGCCGGCGGTGATCCGCCAGCGCAAGCTGGCCGGCCTGACGTTCGGCTATCAGCATGCCGGCCTGCCGGATTTTGGACTGCAGGCCTTCGCGCGCCAGGCGACCCAGGCGCCCGAGCCGGTCGTGGAAGTGGGCAGCGGCGGCCTGAACGCCGCCGAGCTGCCCCGGCTGCACCACCTGGACACCGATCGCGGCTATGCGGTGATCATGCCGTCGGCCAGCCGTGACGACAAACTGTGGCCCGAGGAAGACTGGCGCGTGGTGTTCCGCCGCCTGCGCGAGGCCGGCTGCACGCTGAAGCTGCTTGCCGGCAACGAGCAGGAAGCCGAGCGCGCCCAACTGCTGGTGGCCGGCATGGAGGGCGCCGAGGTCATGCCCCGCATGGATCTGTCCGCCGTGGCCAAGCTGCTGGCTGGCGCGCGCCTGATGGTGGGACTGGATAGCGGCCTCACGCATCTTTCCGCCGCGCTCGGCCGTCCCACGATCGGCATCTACCGGGCGTCCACGCCCGTGCGAACCCCTCTCGTCGGCTCCAACTACACCGCCAGCCTGGGCGACCGCGGCGCCTCGCCGTCGCGCGAGGCCGTGATGGCCTCGATCGAGCAGGCGCTCGCCGCGCAGTGACATGAACCGCGGCGTCTACACGCTTGGGCTTCGGGCTCTCGCGCCGCTGATCTGGCTATGGATGGCCCGCCGCGCCAAACGCGCCGGCGGCCGCTGGGAGATCTTTTCGCCCGAGCGTTTCGGGCGTTTTGATCCGACCTCCGTGTTGCCGGACAACCCGGTCTGGGTGCATGCCGTCAGCCTGGGCGAGACCCGGGCCGCATTGCCATTACTGAATGCGCTGCTGGCGCGCGGCCTGCCGGTGTTGCTCACGCACACGACGGCAACCGGCCGCGCGGAAGGCGAGCGCCTGTTCAAGGACGCGATCGCGCAGGGACAGCTGCGGCAGGTCTGGCTGCCCTACGATTTTCCCGGCGCGACGCGCCGCTTCCTGGCGGCGCATCGGCCGCGCTGCGGCCTCCTGATGGAACGCGAGATCTGGCCCAATCTGCTGGCCGCCGCGCGGCAGGCGCGGGTGCCGATGGCGCTGGTCAGCGCACGCTATTCCGCGTCGTCGCTGCGGCAGGCGCGCCGGATGGGCGGCGTGATGCGCGAGGCGCTGGCCGGGTTGGACAAGGTGCTGGCGCAGACGGCGGAGGATGCCGGACGGCTGGCCGAGGCGGGTGCGCCGGCGGCCGTCGTGACCGGCAATCTCAAGTTCGACCTCGTGCTGCCGCCCGCGCAGGTTGAGGCGGGACGCGCGTGGCGCGCGCAGCTCGGCCGGCAGGTCGTCGCGGTCGCCAGCACGCGCGAGGGCGAGGATGCGCCGTTCATCGACGCGATCAAGCGGCACGCGGCCGTGCCCGGCGCGCCGCTCTTTCTGCTGATTCCGCGTCATCCCCAGCGCTTTGACGAAGCCGCGCGGCTGCTGTCGGACGCGAAAGTGGGTTTTGCGCGCCGTTCCGAAGGCACGCTGCCGCCGCCGGACGCTGCCGTGCTGGTCGGGGATACGCTGGGCGAGATGGCCTTCTATTACGCGGCCTCGGACGTCGCGATCGTGGCCGGCAGCTTTGCGCCGCTGGGCGGCCAGAACCTCATCGAAGCCTGCGCGGCGGGCGTGCCGGTCATCGTCGGGCCGCACACGTTCAATTTCAAGCAGGCGGCGGAAGACGCTGTTGAGGCGGGGGCCGCGTTGCGTGCGGCCGATCCGGCGCAGGCGGTGGACGCGGCGATCGGGTTGCTCTCCGACATGGCCCGCCGGCAAGCGGCGGGCCAGGCCGCTCGCATGTGGTTCGACCAGCATGCGGGTGCGACGGGGCGCACGATGGCCGCGTTGGGGCCGTGGCTGGATGGACCGGCCACCGGCCGTTAGAAGACGAACCGGCCTTCGGCCTTGGGCGGGGAAACCGGGCTGTGGCCGCGAAAGGGCGAATTGGCCCCAGCCAACCAGCAACCCATCAGCCTTCCGCCATCAAGGCGATTTTCGCGGCGCCAGCGTGACCGCGCCCGCATTCAATTCCTGGCTGAATCGCCGCGCATCGCGGCCTTGGTCTTCGGGCCGGGCGCCGAGCCAGCCTTGTCCCAGCGCATAGACGCCCAGGTTCGCCAGCAGGATCAGGATGAAGAGCACGCGCATGCCGGGCCTTCGTCAGGGATTGGTGTTCATGGTGGCGCGCGCCACGGCGGCCAGTCCGTCCAGGACGGGATGGTCCAGGTAGACGGGAACCGGCGTCGCGCCGAACGCGCCGCCCGCGTCGGCCAGCAAGCGTTCGATTTCCTGGTGCACCTCGGGCCAGCCGCCGCCGGCCGCGTAGATCTGCGGCGTCTGTCCATAGCGCTGGCGGCCCGCCAGCCATTGGCGCACGACGGCGCCGGCCTGCGCGGCGGCGATGCCCGAGGCGATGGCCTCGTGCGTGTCCGTGGGGTAGGGCACGACCTGGCCGTTGGCGATGGGCAGGTTGGCGGTGCCGTGGGCAAGCGAGGTGCGCATCATGGCCGGGCCCGGCAGGATCAGGCCGCCCGCAAAGACATTGTCCGGTCCGACGGTGTCGATGGTGGTGGCGGTGCCGAAGCTGGCCAGCACGAAGGGCGGGTGCGTGCCCGGCAGGCGCGACAGCACGCCGAGCAGTGAGGCCCAGCGGTCGGCGCCGAGCTGCGTGGGGGTGCGATAGCTGTTGACCAGGCCCAGCGTCGTGGCTTGAGACGGCGACCAGGTGACGGCGCAGCCGTGCTTTTGCAGGATGGCCGCGATGGCGTCGCCACGCGTCGCGCCAGCGACATTCACGCCCAGCGCGCGCCGTGGCGGCCGGGGCAGGGCGGCAAGCCAGTCATCCAGCGCGTTCAGGTCCAGGCCGTCGAAAGCGACGGCCGCGGGCTCGCGCGGCATGTCCGGATTGCTGGCGTCCAGCCAACCCACTTTGAGGCGGCTGTTGCCGGAGTCGATGAGAATAATCATGCTTGGCGTCGAATCGAAATTTCACCGACCGAGATCGGTGTGGCGCCCTCGGGCGTTTGCACCAGCAGGCGGCCTTGCTCGTCCACGCCACAGGCGGTGCCGCTTAGAAGAATAGCGCCCTTGTCCAGCACGTTCACCTTGCGGCCCGCCAGCGCGTCCACCTGGTCGAATCGCTGTCGGAAGGCGCCGAAGCCGTCACGCTCGAGCGTGCGCACTGCCTCGTGCCACGCCGCGGCGCTGGCGCAGATCAGGTCCGCGGCCACCGCTGCGTGCGCGGCGCCGGCCTGCACCTGCGACCAGTCCGCGATCTCGCGGTCCAGGGCGAGCGACAGTGCGGCCGCATCGGCAAGATTGACGCCCATGCCGATCACCACGGTGTAGCCGGTGTCGCGGCCGCCCGGATTGCGGGTGGTCTCGACGAGGATGCCGGCCAGCTTGGCGTCGTGCCATTGAATATCGTTGGGCCATTTCATGCAGAGCCCCCGCGACGCCGGCCCGGCAACGGTGCGCAGCGCTTCGCAGGCGGCCACGCCGGCAAGCGGAGATAGCGCCGCCAGCTGCATGGCGGGCAGATGCACGTCGAAGGCGCACGAGAACATCAGCGTGGAACCCTGGCGGTTCTGCCACGGACGGCCCGCGCGGCCGCGGCCGGCGTCCTGCCGATGTGTGCCCAGCAGCCAGGGCTTGCCCGCGCCGGCGCCCGAACGCGCACGCGCGAGCAGGTCGGCATTGGTCGATCCGGTGGTGCCTGTCCAGGTGACGTCCTGGAAGGCGGGCAGGCGTTCCGCCAGCGTCCGGGCAAGCATTTCCGGGGCGGGCAGGTCGATGGGGCAAACGGGGGCGGGCATGGCCGCGATTGTAGGGCACGCGGGCCGCGCTCGCGGCTGCGGGGCGCCAGCGTTTATGATTGGCGATACATTTTTGCATCCGTACCCCGACGACATGCCGCATTCCGCATTGCTTGCGACCGCCGCCGCGCCTTTCCGCCACGAAGGCGGGGTTTGCCACGTCGGCGGCGACTGGAGCGTCCTGGCGCTGGCCGAGTCGGGCGAGGTCGAACGCAGACGTGAGGCGCTCGCGCGGGCGGCCAAGGAGGGGGCGCGCTGGGACATGCACGCGATCCACCGGCTGGATACCATCGGCGCGCTGATCATCTGGCAGGCCTGGGGCGAAAAACTGCCCGAGCGCGTGCGCTGGGGCGCGGGTCAGCAGGACGTCTTCAACGCGCTGGCGATGAACAAGGGCGAGCCCCCCGCGCCCGCCGCCAAGCCCGAAACCTGGACGTGGGTGCGCGCCACGGGCGGCGCGGTCCTGCGGGCCGCCGAAAACGGCAAGGCCCTGCTCATCATGCTGGGCCAGCTCGTGCTGGATGTGGGCGCCATGCTGCGCCGGCCCTGGCTGGGCCCGTGGCGCGAGATCTCCGCGCAGGTGTACCGGACCGGCGCACAGGCGCTGGGCATCACGGCGCTGGTGGGCTTTCTGATCGGCGTGGTGCTGTCCTATCTGTCGGCGCAGCAGTTGCAGATGTTCGGCGCCGACCGCTTCATCGTGCGCCTTCTGGGCGTGTCCATCGTGCGCGAGCTGGGGCCGGTGCTGGCGGCCATTCTGGTGGCCGGCCGGTCGGGGTCTGCGATCACGGCGCAGATCGGCGTCATGCGGGTCACGCAGGAACTGGACGCCATGCTGGTCATGGGCATTTCCCACGGCCAGCGCCTGATCCTGCCGCGCGTGGTGGCGCTGGCGATCACGATGCCGCTGCTGGTGCTGTGGACCAGCGCGATGGCGCTGCTGGGCGGCATGCTGGCGGCGCAGGCGCAGCTGGGCGTGTCCGCGCAATGGTTCCTGCAATCGCTGCCTGATGCGATCACACTGACCAATTACTGGATCGGCATGTTGAAGGGCGTGACCTTCGGCATCCTGATTGCGCTCATCGCCTGCCATTTTGGCCTGCGCATTCAGCCCAACACCGAAAGCCTGGGCCGCGGCACGACTACGTCCGTGGTCACGTCGATCACGGGCGTGATTCTGCTGGATGCGGTGTACGCGGTCATCTTCAGCTCGGTGGGCATCTGATGAACAACGCCACCCAGAATCGGCTGTTTACCGAAGAGGGCGTGACCGTCGAGCCGGTCATTACCGTGCGCGGCCTGCGAACCGCATTCGGCGACCACGTCGTGCACGAGAACCTGGATCTGACGGTGTTTCCGGGCGAGATCCTGGTGCTGGTCGGCGGCTCGGGCACGGGCAAGACGGTGCTGCTGCGGCAGATCATCGGGCTGGACGTGCCCGCAGCGGGCACGGTGAAGGTGCTGGGGCACACGCTGTCGGAACTGACGCCGGGCGAGCGCCGGCGCCTGTCATACCGCTGGGGCATGCTGTTCCAGGCCGGGGCGCTGTTCTCGGCGCTGTCGGTGTTCGACAACGTGGCGCTGCCCCTGCGCGAACTGCGCACGGTGCCGGAAGACCTGGTGCGCGACGTCGTCATGTGCCGCCTGGCCATGGTGGGCCTGTCGTCGCGCGATGCGGACAAGCGGCCCTCGGACCTGTCCGGCGGCATGGTCAAGCGCGTGGCGCTGGCGCGCGCGTTGTCGCTGGACCCGGAATTGCTGTTCCTCGACGAGCCGACGGCCGGGCTCGATCCGCTGCGGTCCGACGAGTTCGTGGACCTGGTGCGCAGCCTGCACCGGCAGCTTGGCTTTACCGTCGTCATGGTGACGCACGACCTGGACACGCTGCTGGCGCTGGCCACGCGCGTGGCCGTGCTGGCGGAGAAGCGGGTGATCATTTGCGACACGGTGCCTGAAGTCCTGAAGTTCGATCACCCGTTCATTCATACATTCTTCCTGGGCGAGCGCGGTCTGCGCGCGCTGGGAGACCTGGCACCGAAGGGAATGCACCATGGAAAACCGTAGTCATGCGCTCATGGCCGGTATCTTCACGCTGGTCCTGCTGGCTGCCGCGACGCTGACGGCCATCTGGATCGGCCGCGACCGGACGCAATTGCAGCCATACGAAATCATCTCGGCCACGGCCGTCACGGGCCTGAATCCGCAGTCGGCCGTGCGCTACCAGGGCGTGCCCGTGGGCCGCGTGCAGTCGCTTGCGCTCAATCCCAACAAACCCGGACAGGTGCGCATCCGCATCGGCGTGGCGCCCAACACGCCGATCACCGAATCGACGTGGGCTGAGCTGGGTGTGCAGGGCGTGACCGGCATGGCCAACGTGGACCTGCGCGACGACGGCTCGTCGCTCAAGCGCCTGACCTCCACCGCCGAGCATCCGGCGGCCATCCCGCTGCGCCCGGGCTTTCTGGACCGCATCGAGAAGCGCGGCGACAAGCTGATCTCGAATGTCGAAGTGGCGACCGAGCAATTAAAGCGCGTGCTGAGCGAACAGAACGTGCAGGCGCTCACCGCCAGCCTGCAGAACGCCACCGACATTTCGCAATCGCTGAAGGAAGCCAGCCGCGACCTCGCGCCCACCCTGGCCAAGCTGGGTCCGTTGATGGACTCGCTGAACAGCACGTCGCGCCAGGCCGACCGCGCCGCGCGCGAGATCGGCGACCTGGCCCAGCAGGCCCGCCAGTCGCTGGCGCGCTTGAATGCGCCCGATGGCCCGCTGGCGGTCGCGACGCGCAGCCTGAACGACATCGCCCTGGCCGCCGCGCGGCTGGACGGCGAGACCCTGCCGGCCTTCACCACCATGGCGAACGACGTCAGCACGGCCGCGCGCGGCGCCGCCATCACCCTGCGCCGTGTGGACAGCACGCCGCAATCGTTCCTGTTCGGTCCCCCGCCCATCGCGCCGGGACCCGGCGAACCCGGCTTTGCCGGATTCCGGAGATAGACCTCATGAAGATGCGCAGCGCCATTCTGATCCTGACCCTGACCCTGGCCGGTTGCGGCATCGGCCGCGTGGACGCGCCGCCCACGCTGTTCGACCTGGGGCTGGACGCCCGGCCCGTGCCCGCCTTGCCCGCACGCGATCCGATCGCGCTGACATTCCAGTCGGCGCCGGGACTGACCGACACGGGCATGATCTGGCGCGTGGGCGACAGCGCCGCGCCGCGGTCCTATGCCACCTACCGCTGGGCCGCATCGCCCGCCGACCTGGTCCGGCAGCGCATCACCGATCGCCTGTCGCGACAGGGGGCCGTGCTGGGCGATCGCGTCACGTTGCAGACGCCGCAACTGCAGGTGTCGCTGGCGCAGTTCGAGCAGGTCTTTTCCGAGGACGGCCAGTCGAGCCAGGGACGCGTCCTGCTGCAGGCGGTGCTGCTGGACGGGCGCAACGTCGTGGACCAGAAGCGCATCCTGGTGGCCGCGCCCGCGCCCACGCAGGATGCCGAAGGCGGCGTCGCGGCGCTGCGCCAGGCCACCGACGACGCCAGCGACCAGCTTGCGCAATGGCTTGCCGTCACCCTGCGGCCGCCCGCCGCCGCCGCGCGCGGAAAGTGAGCGGCGGCTCGCGTCATCGCGCGCCGGTTGCGGTCATCCGGCATTTCGCCAGGCGGGCCGGGCGGTTAACATCGTTTCTTTTTTCCGCACGCTGAGTTCCGCCATGTCCGCACGCACTGAAACCCACGCTTTCGCCGGTCCCGCCGGCCGAATCGATTGCGCCATCGACTGGCCCGCCGACACGCCGCGCGGCTGGGCGCTGGTGCTGCATCCGCACCCGCTGCAGGGCGGCGCGCGCGAAAACAAGGTGGTCACGACCCTGTCGCGAGCCTGCGTGCAGCACGGCCTGGTGGCGGTGCGCCCCAACTTCCGCGGCGTCGGCCAGTCCGAAGGCGCCTTCGACAAATCCGTCGGCGAAACGCAGGACATGCTGGCCGTGGTTGCGCAAATGCGCGAACTGCATCCCGAACTGGCGCAGGCGCCGTGGGTGCTGGCGGGCTTTTCGTTCGGCACCGCGGTTGCCGCGCAGACCTACGCCGCGCTGGCGGAGGCGAACGAGGCCGTGCTGCCGTCGGCGCTGATGCTGATGGGACCGGCCGTCAACCGCTTCCAGTCTCATGAAGTGCAGGTGCCCGACGACACGCTGATGGTGCATGGCGAAGAAGACGAAGTGGTGCCGCTGTCCGAAGCCATGGACTGGGCGCGGCCGCGCTCGATTCCGGTGGTGGTGGTGCCGGGCGCCTCGCATTTCTTCCACGGCAAGCTGCTGGTGCTGCGCCAGCTGGTGCAGGCCCGTTTGAAGGTTGCGCTGGACTGAAACCGGCCTCGCAGCAGTCTGCAGGTTGCATCAGGTTGCATGTTTTAGGCGCGCGGGGAACCCCGCGCGGCCGGGATGGGTCTGATCGACTGCCTATAATTGTCAGCCACTTGCCCCGCGCCGGCGGGCGTCATTCCTGGACCCACGTTGCCGATGAAGAAATTGCCTCACTCCGCTCAATCCCCCGTTGTCTTTACCCGCCGCCTCGTTTCAGGCGCGGTGTTGTCAGCGATGCTGGCGGCCTCCATGCCAGCTTGGGCGCAGCAGGCGCCAGCCGCACCCGCCGCCGCGCCGGCCGCTGCGGCTCAGGCTCCGTCGCCCACGGGCGCGGTGCCGGTCGGAGACGTCTCGGCCGTCCCGGCGCCCACCATCGCGGCCAAGGCCTGGATCGTCGTTGACGTGAACAGCGGCCAGACGCTGGCCGCCTCCAATCCCGACATGAAGGTCGAGCCGGCCTCGCTCACGAAGATCATGACGGCCTACGTCGTGTTCAACGCGCTGGAAGAAAAGCGCCTGACGCTGGAGCAGACCGTGCCGGTGTCCGAGCACGCCTGGCGCACGGGCGGCTCGCGCATGTTCATCGAGCCGCGCAAGCCGGTCACGGTGGACGAACTGAATCAGGGCATGATCGTGCAATCGGGCAACGACGCCTCGGTGGCGCTGGCTGAAGCCGTGGGCGGCAGCGAATCCGCCTTCGCCGCGCTGATGAACCAGGAAGCCGATCGCCTGGGCATGAAGAACACGCACTTCATGAACGCGACGGGCCTGCCCGATCCGCAGCACATGACGTCCACGCGCGATCTGGCCACGCTCTCGGCGCACCTGATCACCGATCACCCGGACTTCTTCCACTACTACAAGCAGAAGAGCTACACCTACAACAAGATCACGCAGCCCAACCGCAACCGCCTGTTGTGGGCCGACCCGTCGGTGGACGGCATGAAGACCGGCCACACGGATTCGGCGGGCTACTGCCTGGTGTCGACGGCCGTGCGCGGCGACCGCCGCATTCTGGTGGTCGTGGTGGGCACCGACAGCGAAGCGACGCGCGCCGAAGAAAGCCTGAAGCTCCTGAACTGGAGCTTCCAGAACTTCGACACGGTCAAGCTGTTCGACAAGAGCCAGCCCGGCATCGACGCCCGCGTCTGGGAAGGCACCGCCGAAAACGTCAAGCTGGGTCCGCCCAACCCGGTGTCGATCGCCGTGCCGCGCGGCAAGGCAGGCGAACTCAAGCCGGTCGCCCAGCGCACCGATCCGCTCATCGCGCCGCTGGCCAAGGGCCAACAGGTGGGCACGCTGCAGTTCACGCTGGACGGCAAGGTGCTGCGCACCGAACCGCTGGTGGTGCAGGACGCCGTCGAACGCGCCGGCTTCTTTGGCCGCATGGTCGACACCGTCAAGCGCTGGTTCCAGTAAATCGGCGCCCCGCGGCCCAGGCCGCGGGTGTAAGCTAGCAGCGGGCGTTTCGTGCGCGAAACGCCCGTTTTGCATTCTTCGGGGGCGGGCCGCACGGCTCGTCCCTGTTCCATTTCAAATTCAGGAGTGCCTCATGATTCCGGGCGTGCCGGGCGAAAGCCAGGTGTATCTCAACGGTGAATTCCTGCGCGTGGACGAGGCCAAGGTCTCCGTCCTGGACCGCGGCTTCATTTTCGGCGACGGCATCTACGAAGTCGTCCCCGTGTACCAAGGCAATGCGTTTCGCATGGCCGAACACCTCGACCGCCTTGATCGCAGCCTGGCTGCCTTGCGCATCGCGCCGCCGTTCGACCGCAGCGGGTGGATCGACCTGATCCAGCAGTTGCTGGACCGCTCCAACCTGGACACCTGCATCGTCTACCTGCAGGTGACGCGCGGCGTCGCCAAGCGCGACCATCCGTTCCCCATGCCGGCCGTCACGCCGACGGTGTTCGGCATGATCGCGCCCTGGTCGCCGCCGCCGGCCGCGCAACGCGAGCAGGGCCTGTCCGCCATCAGCATTCCCGACGAGCGCTGGCTGCACTGCGAGATCAAGTCCGTGTCCTTGCTGGGCAACGTGCTGGCCAAGCAGCAGGCGGTGGACGCCCATGTCGACGAGGTCCTGCAGTTCCGCGACGGCTACCTGACCGAAGGCGCGTCCACCAACATCTGGGTAGTCTCCGGCGGCAAGCTGCTGGCCCCGCCCAAGAACAACCTGATCCTCGAAGGCATCCGCTACGGCCTGATGGGCGAGCTGGCCGCCGAGGCCGGCATCCCGTTCGAGTCGCGCCGCATCTCGCAAGCAGAGGTGGAGCAGGCCGACGAGCTGATGCTGTCGTCCGCCACCAAGGAAGTGCTGGCCATCGTGTCGCTGGACGGCAAGCCCGTGGGTTCGGGCAAGCCCGGCCCTGTTTTTGAGCAATTGCGTGCGGGTTATGATGCCCGCATCGCCGCGCTGTAGTCCTGGCGCGGGGCGGCCCTCTCGCGTTCGACGCGCGGCGGCCCCGGCGCCCGCCGGCACTTGCCGGCGCGCCGCTTGCCCCCATATAAGAACATTCAGGGGCAACTCTTTTTAGGCACATCATGCACATTCCGCCCGAAGATTCTTTGATCGAATATCCCAGCGACTTTCCCATCAAGGTCATGGGCAAGCAGCATCCCGAGTTTGCGCAGACGCTGACCGAGGTCGTGCTGCAGTTCGATCCCGGGTTCGACGCCGCGACGGTGGAAATGCGCCCCAGCAAGGGCGGCAACTACCTCGGCCTGACCTTTACGGTGCGCGCGACCTCGCGCGAGCAACTGGACGCGCTGTACCAGGCGCTGCATGGCCACCCCATGGTGTCCATCGTCCTGTAAGGCAAGACCGCTGTGATCAAGTGGCTCGCGCGGCCGGCGGACTACCTGCCGGTCTGGCAGGACATGCAGGCGTACACCAGCCAGCGCGACGCCGGCACGCCCGATGAAATCTGGTTGTGCGAACACCTGCCGGTCTACACGCTGGGCCAGGCGGGCCTGCCGGAACACGTGCTCAACCCCGGCAACATTCCCATCGTCCATTGCGACCGCGGCGGCCAAGTGACTTATCACGGCCCCGGCCAGGTCATGGCGTACGCGCTGTTCGACCTGCGCCGCGCCGACATGTACGTGAAGGAATACGTGGCGCTGCTGGAATCCGCCGTCATCGACACGCTTGTCCAATTGGGCGTGGGCGGGGCCTGTCGCAAGCCTGGCGCGCCGGGCGTCTACGTGCCGCATCCCGAAGGCGGCGAGCTGGCCAAGATCGCCGCGCTGGGCATCAAGATCCGCAACGGCCGCGCGTATCACGGCGTGTCGCTGAACGTCGAGATGGATCTGGCGCCGTTCCTGGGCATCAATCCCTGTGGCTACGAAGGCTTGCGCACCGTCGACATGGCGGCCTGTGGCGTGCGCTGCACGCCCACCGAAACGGGCGATGCGCTGGCGCAGAATCTTGCGCACGCATGGCATCGCCGAAGGAACGCGAATTGAAGACCTACACCGCGGCCGACGTCGCCGCCACCACGCCCGAGCAGCTTGCCCGCCTGCGCGAGTCCGGACCGCCCGAGGAATACGCCGCGTGGATCCGCGCCGCCGCCGAATTGGGGCTGACCGAGGCGCAGACCATCTACGGACAGATGCTGCTGGACGGCGTGGGGGTCGAGCGCCAGCCCGCCGAGGGGCTGGCGTGGTTCAAGCGCGCGGCGCACGCCGATCACCCCATGGCCATCAACATGGTGGGACGCTGCTATGAAAACGGCTGGGGCGTGCCGGCCGACGATACGGTCGCGGCGTACTGGTTCCGCCGGGCCGCCGACACGGGTCTGGATTGGGGCCTGTACAACTACGCCCACCTGCTGCGCACGGGCCGGGGCGGCGTGACGCAGAATCAGGCTGCGGCGCTGGCGATGTACCAGCAGGCCGCGCAGGCCGGCCACGTGAAGTCGATTGGCGTGGTGGGCCGCTACCACGAGGCCGGCGACGTCATCCCGCAAGACCTGGAACGCGCGTTCGATTGCTACCGGCGCTGCGCCGAAGGCGGCGACTTCCGCGGCATGTTCCACCTGGGCCGGATGCTGCTGCTGCAAGGCAAAAAGGAAGACGCCGTGCAATGGCTGGTGCGCGTGCCCGAAACCGCCACGCCGGCGTTTCTGAAAGAAGCCAACGGCATGCTGGAGGGCTGCGGCTTTCCGGCGCTGTACGAAACCGCGGACTGATGCGGATCAGGTGCTGAGGCGAGGCTCCAGCACCACGTCCATCATGTCGCGCTGGCCGGCGCCCCGCTCGCCCTCCAGCCGATCCAGCAGCAGCTGACCGGCGCGCCGCCCCAGTTCGGCGGCATCCACGCCCACCGTGGTCAGACCCTGCACCCACTGCACGGCGCTGCCGTCGTCCGAAAATCCCAGCACCGCCAGATCCTGCGGTACCTGCAGGTCGCGATTGTGCGCTTCCGACACGGCGGCGGCGGCCAGCAGATCGTTCGTGCAGAACACCGCATCGAAGATCGTATTGGTGGCCAGCAAGCGCAGAAAGGCCATGCGGCCGTCGTTCAGGTGCTGGACCTCTGGCTGCACGATGTCGGCGACCAGTTCCAGTCCCAGTGCCGCCGCGCTGCCGATGAAGCCCTCGCGGCGGCCGCGCTCCCAGGGCGTGTCGGCGCTGATGCAGGCGACTCGCGGATGGCGCTTTTCGGCCAGGTGCCGCGCCGCCATGCGGCCGGCCTCGGCATTGTCGATGGCGACCGCGCTGTCCAGCGTCTGCGGCGACTCGCTCCAGGTTTCGACCACCGGGATTTCCAGCGCGGCCAGCGCGGCGCGCAGCGCGGCGTCTTCCAGCGGACCGATCGCCAGGGCCGCCGCCGGGCGCAAGGCTTCCAGTAGCGGCAGGGTGGCGGCGGCCTGCCAGGGCGCCGCCGCGAGGTAATAGCCGGCGGGGCCAAGCCGCTCGGTGCACGCCTGCAGGGCGCGGGCGGCGGGGCCGGCATCGAGACGGGCGGCGATCAGGGCGATGGGG
>NZ_JCBANC010000012.1:0-124752 GCF_059760815.1 Achromobacter sp. 1012554356
CCTCGACTTCTTGCCCCCCATGCAACGACGCCGCCTCAGCCCCCTGGCTCGCGGCGTATTTGCCTGCGCGTGGCCATTAGCCGACGGCTACCCGGACATGCCCTTCGTGTTTGCCTCGCGGCACGGGGAAACCACGCGCAACTTCGGGCTGCTGGACTCGCTGGCGGCCGACGAGCCGCTGTCGCCCACGGCCTTCGGCCTGTCGGTCCACAACTCGATCGCCGCGCAATGGTCGATCATACGCCGTGAAACGGCAGAGTCCGTTGCGTTGTCCGTCGAGGACGACGGCCTGGAACACGCCTTCATAGAAGCCGCGCTGCTGTTCGATCAAGGGCACGACAACGTGCTGGTCGTGCTGGCCGAAGAATCGCCGCCGGCCCCCTACGCGCCGTGGGTGGACGACGTGCCGTTCTCGTATGCCGCCGCCTTCCGCCTGCGTCCGGGCACGGACTGGGCGCTGACGATGGATCCCGCCGGCGGTGACGACGCGGCGCCGCAGGTCTGGCCCAATCCCTTGAACCTCGTGCGCCACCTTGCGCTGCAGACCCAAAGCTGGCGGCATGCCAACCGCAGCCGCCAATGGACCTGGACCCGAACCGCATGACGACTCCGGCTCAAATCCGTCAAGATTTCTGGCTGTGGCGCCTGTTCGCCACCGGCATGGCCTTCACCATGTTCGGCGTGGGCGGGGTGCTGCTGCGCCTGATGGTGTTCCCGCCCCAGCGCCTGCTGCCCGGCGATCGCCAAGACCGCCAGCGCCGGGCGCGCTGGGCCCTGAACGGCACCTTCCGGCTATTCATCCGCTTCATGGTGCGCGTGGGCATCCTGACCGTGGAATTCAAGGGCGCCGAGCGTCTGGGCCGCCCGGGCCAGATGATTCTTGCCAATCACCCGTCGCTGCTGGACGTGGTGTTTCTGGTCGGGCACGTCAAGAACGCCAACTGCATCGTCAAACACGGCCTGGCCACCAATCCTTTCACGCGCGGTCCCGTCGCGAACGCCGGCTACATCACCAACGACGAAAGCTTCGACATGTTCGACCGCGCCGCCGACGTACTGCGCAACGGCGAAACGCTGATCGTCTTTCCGGAAGGCACGCGCACGCCGCCCGACGCCATGCCCCAATTCCATCGCGGTGCATGCGCCATTGCGCTGCGCGGCGCGCAGGTCGTGACGCCGGTCGTGATCCGGATGAATCCTCGCAGCCTGACCAAGGGCGAGCCCTGGTACCGGATTCCGCCTTCGCGCATGCGATATGTCATCGAGGTCGGTGAAGACATCGACCCAACCACGTGGAGCCGCGTGCATCCGCTGCCCATCGCGGGCCGCAAGATGAACGCCCACCTGCACGCCTATTTCGAAGCCGAGCTGGCGCGCAGCGCGCCGGCCGGCGCACCAATGAATGCGCTGTCGCCCAAGACGGCGCAAGTGGAGTCAAAGCAGGATGAATCAACTGGAACTTGAGCTGAAAACGCTCGTCATCGAGTCCCTTGGGCTCGAAGACATCACGCCCGATGACATTGACCGCGAAGCCGCGCTGTTCGGAGACGGACTGGGCCTGGATTCGGTCGATGCGCTGGAGCTGGGCCTGGCGCTGCAAAAGCGCTATGCGATCACCATCGATCCCGAAACGCGCAACATGCGCGAGCATTTCGCCAGCATCGCCAGCGTGGCGGCATTTGTCACTGCGCAACGCCGCGACTGACGCATACGGAGTCCCCATGCACACCCGCGACGAAATCTTCAACACGCTGCGCGGCGCCCTGGTCGAACTGTTCGAAATCGAACCGGAACGGATCACGCCCGACGCGCATTTGTACACCGACCTGGAAATCGACAGCATCGACGCGATCGACCTCATCGACCACGTGCGCCGGCAGACCGGCCGCAAGCTTGACGCCAACGATTTCCGCACGGTCCGCACCGTCGAGGACGTGGTGCAAGCCATGATGCAAAAGCAGGATCCGGCCGCATGAGCCGTGGCGTCGCGGCCGCCTTGGCCGCCGCCGCCGTGGCCTACCCGTTCATCGTTTACGCGACGCTGGAACACGTAAGCGCCGCGTGGCTGGCCTTGCCGCTGGCGCTCTTGTGGCTAGCCCGCGGTTTGACCGCGCGCGCCGCGCAGCCGGGCGACAGACTGTTGCCCGCCGCCGCGCTCGTCTTCTGCCTGATCCTGGCCGTGTCCAATTCCGAGAACTGGCTGCGCTGGTATCCCGTGCTGGTCAACGGAATGATGCTGGCCATCTTCGGCATGAGCCTGCGCACCGGCATGCCCGTCGTGGAACGCCTGGCCCGATTGCGCCATCCCGATCTGCCGTCCGAGGGCGTGCGCTACACCCGGAACGTGACGCGCGCCTGGTGCCTGTTCTTCGCCCTGAACGGCACGATCGCCGCCGCGCTTGCGGCCTGGGCGCCGTGGAGCTGGTGGGTGGCCTATAACGGCTGCGCCAGCTATGTCCTGATGGGCCTGATGGCCGCCGGCGAATGGCTGATGCGCCCCGCCGCGGCAAAGGCGGCCTGAGCCATGGCCTGGACACCCCTGCCCCAACTGCTGTTGCCCGCCGTCGGCGCGCTAGCGAACGCCGTGATCGCGGATAGCCCGCTGATTGTCCGCGACGTTTTCGCACAGGACAGCCTGCGCATCGCGGGCGCCTTGCGGGCGCGTTCGGTGAAGCGCGCCGCGCTCTGGTTCGACGACGCCGTGGACCTGGCGTGCGCGCTGTTCGCGTGCTGGCGCGCGGGCGTCGTGGCCGTCCTGCCCGGAGACAACCAGGCGCAGACCTGCAACGGCCTGGACGCAGCCGTCGACGCGTGGCTGACGGATGCCGACCTGCCCGTGCCTTCGGCGCGGCGGTGGCGCCTGGCTGACCTGCACGGCCACCCGGCGCTTGACGCCGCGGAGCTGGATGAATCCTTGACGCTGGTGCTGTGCACATCCGGCTCCAGCGGCACGCCAAAGCACATCGTCAAGCAATGGCGTCAGCTCGCGCAAGAAGTGCAGGCGCTGCAGCACCAATGGCCGGACACGCACACGCCCGTGCTGGGCAGCGTGTCAGCGCAGCATATGTACGGCCTGCCCTTTCGCGTGCTGTGGCCGCTTTGCGCGGGCCGTCAGATCGACCGGCGCCAGCGGCTCTACCCCGAAGACCTGCAGCAGGCCAGTCTGCGCTATCCCACCTTTGCCTGGATCGCCAGCCCCGCGCTGTTGCGGCGTCTGGGCCAGCGCCTGGACTGGGCGCAATTGCGCGGACGGCTGACCCGCATCCATTCCTCGGGCGGCGCGCTGCCGCCCGAGGTCTCCGACGATATCGAACGGTCGCTCGGGCTGCGTCCCACCGAGATCTATGGCAGTTCGGAAACGGGCGCGGTCGCCTGGCGCACCGGCGACGCCGACTGGCAGCCGCTGCCGGGCGTTGCCGTTGACCTGAATGAAGCAGGCGCCCTGCGCGTATCGTCGCCCTGGGTTCAAGCTGACGAGCAGCAGACGGCGGATGGCGCCGAGGTCACCTCGAACGGTTTCAGGCTGCTGGGCCGCCTGGACCGCATCATGAAGATCGAGGACAAGCGCGTGTCGCTGCCCATGGTGGAGCGGGCGCTGATGGAACATGCGTACGTAACGGACGTCCGCCTGGGCAAGGCCGCCGGCGCCCCGCGCCTGGCCGCGCTGGTGGCGCTGTCGGCACACGGTCTTCATGCCCTGCGCAACCAGGGCCGCAAGGCTGTCGTGGACGCGCTGCGCGGCCATCTGGCCGCGCGCGTGGAATCGCTGGCGGTGCCGCGCACCTGGCGGCTGCTGCGGCATCTGCCCGTCAATGCCCAAGGAAAATTGCCGCAAACGGATTTCGAGGCGGCTGCCGGCCCGCGCCCCGTGGCTCCCGCTGCCATCCCGGCCGACGCGCCCGAGCAGCCCGGCAACGAGCGGCGCTACACGTTGGACATTCCCTACGACCTTGCCTATTTCAGCGGCCACTTCCCCACGGCGCCGGTCGTGCCGGGCGTGGCGCAGATCACCTGGGCCATGTCGCTTGCGCAGCGCGACCTGCATCCCGGACTGCACTTTGCGGGCATGGAGGCGCTGAAGTTCCAGCGCCTGCTGCGTCCCGGCGACACCGCCGTCCTGGCGCTGAAATGGGATGCCGCCAAACAGAAGCTGTACTTCGCGTTCACGGTGAATGATTCGCCGTGTTCGTCCGGACGCGTTCTTCACGAGGCAAGCCATGACGCCGCATAAGCTGTGCGCCGTCATCCCCGTGTACAACCACGGCGGCACCGTCGCGGCAGTCGTTGCGCAGCTTGCCGCGTACGGCCTGCCCTGCGTGCTGGTGGACGACGGCTCCGAGCCCGCCTGCGCCGCCGTGCTGGACGAGCTGGCCGCGCACCCTGATACGCAACTGGTACGCCGCGCCGTCAACGGCGGAAAAGGCGCGGCGGTGCAGGACGGCCTGCGCGCCGCGATAAAGCTGGGCTACACCCACGCGCTGCAAGTGGACGCCGACGGCCAGCATGCGCTGCACGACATTCCGATGTTTGCGCGGATGTCGCGCGAACAGCCGGATGCCGTCATCTGCGGCGCCCCCGTGTACGGCGACGACGTGCCGCGCAGCCGCCTCTATGGCCGCTGGCTGACCCGCATCTGGGTCTGGATCAATACGCTGTCGTTCGACATCCCCGACGCCATGTGCGGCTTTCGCGTCTATCCGCTGGCCAAAGTCGTGCCCGTGATCGACGGGACGCACGTCGGGCGGCGCATGGACTTCGACATCGCCGTCCTGGTGCGGCTGCATTGGAAGGGTGTACGCATGGCATGGTTGCCGACGCGCGTGGCCTATCCCGAGGGCGGCATCTCGCATTTCAAGGGTCTGCAGGACAACGTGCTGATCAGCCGCATGCACGCGCGGCTGTTTTTCGGCATGCTGGCCCGATCGCCGGTGCTGTTGTGGCGCAGGCTGGCCCGGAGCGCCCCGCGATGAGCGCGGCCGATCCGCATTGGGCCGGGCAGCGCGAACGCGGCAGTCCCGTGCTGATGCGCCTGACGGCCTGGGCCGCGCGCACACTGGGACGACGCGTGGTCGCTCCCGTGGTCTGGCTGGTGGTGCTGTATTTCTATGCGTTCGGCCCGCGCGCGCGCCGCGCGATTGCCGCGTACCAAGCGCGCGTGGCCCGCGCCGGCGGCCTTGCCGCGCCCCTGCCCCGCGCCTTTCCCGTGTACCGGCAGTACCTGGCCTTTGCCGTCGCCATGCTGGACAAGCTGGACGTATGGCAGGGCAAGATCACGATGGCGCGCCTGGACATGGCGGACCCGGACGGCCTGCACGCCCAGATGGGCCATGGCCGCGGCCAGATCCTGGTGGGCTCGCATCTGGGCAATATCGAAGTCTGCCGCGCGCTTGCCGAACAGACGGGCGCGCTGCGGCTCAATGTGCTGGTCCACAGCAAGCACGCCGTTCACTTCAACCGCCTGCTCGACGAAGCCGGCGGCGGGCTGCGCATGATCCAGGTCAGCGAGCTGGATGCCGCCGTCATGCTGGATCTGGCGGAGCGCCTGGACCGCGGGGAATGGCTGGCCATCGCCGGCGACCGCGTGCCCCTGCGCGGCGACCGCACGGTGCCCGTGCAATTCCTGGGCGCCACGGCGCTGTTTCCGCAAGGCCCGTGGCTGCTGGCCGGCCTGCTGGGCTGCCCCGTGAACCTGCTGTCGTGCACCCGGCACGGCGGCCGCTACCGTGTGTCGATGGAGCGCCTGACCGCGCGCATCGAATGGACGCGCGCCACCCGGCAGACGCAAATCGCCGCCTGGACCCAGCGCTATGCCGACCGCCTGGCCGCGCATTGCCGCGAGGCGCCGCTGCAGTGGTTCAACTTCTACCCATTCTGGAAAGACGATGCGTAAACGTGGCGCGATCGGCGCGGAAGTCGAAATCCGTGTGCCCTTCTTCGATGTCGATTCGATCAACGTCGTATGGCATGGCCATTACGTGAAATACCTGGAGCAGGCGCGCTGCGAGCTGCTGGACCGGATCGGCCACAACTACGACGCGATGCGCGCCAGCGGCTACGCCTGGCCGGTGATCGACCTGCACCTGCGCTATGCCCAGCCCGCGCAGTTCGGCCAGCGCCTCATCGTGCGCGCCGAACTGGTGGAATGGGAACATCGGCTCAAGATCAACTACCTGATCCAGGATGCGGAAACCGGCCAACGGCTCACGCGGGCCACGTCCGAACAGGTGGCCGTCTGCATCGCCACCCGCGAAATGCAACTGGCCTCGCCTGCCGTCTTCGTCGCCGCGGTGCAAGGCGCGCTTCAATCCCAGGAGGCTGGCGCATGTCCTGCCTGAACGTCTTTTCGCGCTTTAACCGCTTTCTGTGCCTCTTGGCGCTCACCCTGCTGCCCTTGACCGCCAGCGCGTTCGACCTGAACGACCTGCAGCAACAACTGCGCGCCACGCCGATCGTGCGCGGCCAGTTCATCCAGCAGAAATTCCTGCGTTCGCTGCCCCAAGCGCTCACCAGCCGGGGCGACTTCACGCTCGCGGCCGGCAAGGGCCTGTTGTGGCTGCTGCGCACGCCCATCGCGCAGGACCTGCGCATCAACGCCGACGGCATATCGCGCCGCGACGAATCGGGTGCGTGGCAAGCGCTGCCGCAGCACACCGGCGCGGGTCGTGAGAACCAGCTTTTCCTGTCGGTGCTGGCGGGCGATACCCGCGGGCTTCAAGAAAACTTCGACCTGACGCTGACAGGCGAGGCCAACGCCTGGCAACTGACGCTGACGCCACGCTCGGCGCTGCTCAAGCAGATCTTCACCGCCATCCAGATCGACGGCGGCACCCTGGTCGACCGCATCGAACTGCGCGAGACGCAAGGCGACCGCAGCGTCCTGCAGATGACCGGCGCGGTCGCGGCTGTTGCCCTGACGCCTGAGGAACAGCGTGCATTCGCGGACTGAACGCTGGCTGCCCCGCCTTTTCAAGCTGGGGCTGCTGCTTGTGCTGCTGGCCGGCGCCTGGCAATGCCGCCATGGCTGGCCGGTGTCGGCCAACCTGATGGAACTGGTGCCGCAGAGCGCCAATGACGCCACGCGCCAACTGGCCGAGGATCGCATCCAGGAGCCGTTGTCGCGCCAGCTCATCGCGCTGGTCGCCACCCAGGACGGCGCCACCCCCAAGGGCGCCGACCCCGCGCAACCGGCGCGGCTGCTCGCCCAGCGGTGGACGGACAGCGGGCTCTTTTCCGTCGTGCAGGTGGAACTGAACGTGGACCTGGCCGCCGTGCGCGAGCAGCTGCTGGCCGGCCGCCTGGCCATGCTGCCGCTGGCGGACCGCCGGCTGCTGGACTCGGACCCTGCCGCGTATGCACAGCGCCGGGCGCGCGAGCTGTCCGATCCCTTCTCGTCATCGGGCCTGGTTCCGGCCGACCAAGACTGGCTGGGCCTGACGCGCCGCGCCGAACAATCGCTGCGGCCCGGCGGAAGCGTGCAGTACGACATGGGATCGGGCACCCTGCAGGCGCAGCAGGCCGGCCGCCGCTGGGTGCTCGTGCGCGCCGAGACCCGTGGTGACGCGTTCGATGCGGACGCGCCGCAACGCATCGCCGCGCAGATCGACCAGGATCGGGCGGCCTTGCAGGCCGATGGCGCGCAGATGCTGGTCGCGGGCGGTGCGCTGTACGCCGCGGCCGGCAAGGCGCAGGCCGACGCGGAAGGCAGCTGGATCGGATCCGGCGCCACGATCGGCATCGTGCTCGTCCTCTTGCTGGCGCTGCGCCGCTGGCGCGTGCTGCTGGCGTTCGTGCCGGTGGCTGTCGGGCTGGTGACAGGCGCGGTCGCGTGCGTCGCGGTGTTCGGCTCGATCCACGTGTTGACGCTCGTCATCGGCGCCAGCCTCATCGGCGTGGCGGTCGACTTTCCCATGCACTGGCTCGGCAAGAGCTTCGGGATGCCGGACTGGCAGGCCTGGCCCGCGCTGCGCCGGGTTCTGCCCGGCCTCACGATCAGCCTGGCCGCCAGCCTGGTCGGTTATGTTGCTCTCGCATTCACCCCGTTCCCCGCGCTGACGCAGACGGCCGTGTTCTCGGCGGCGGGTCTGCTTGGCGCGTACGCCTGCACCGTCTGCCAACTGCCGGCATGGATGCGCGGCTGGCAACCGCGTCCGTGGCTGCCCCTGCTGCATGTTGCGCAAGCCGCGCTCAAGATGCGCGAACGGCTGGGCAACCGGCGCGGCGTGCTGTGGGCCGGCGTGGTGGTCATGGCAGCCGTCACGGTTGGCGGCATCGCGCGGCTGGGCATCCAGGACGATCTGCGCCAATGGCTGAGCCTGCCCGCGCCCCTGATGCAGCAGGCCCGGCAGATCGGCGAGATCACCGGCTACGTGCCGACGAGCCAGTTTTTCCTGGTGCGCGCCCCCGATCCCGATGAACTGCTGCGGCGCCAGGCGTTGGTCGCACAGCAGATCGACACGCTGGTCCAGCGTGGCGGCCTTGCCGCCTACAACGCGCTGAGCCAGCTCGTCTCCCCCGCCGCCGACCAGCAGGCGCTGGCCCGCCGCCTGGCCGAACTGGCCGGCGAACCGCTGGCGTGGAAGCCCATGACGGACCTGGGCATTCCGTTCGAGGCCGTGGCAGCGGAGCTGCGGTCGCTCGCGGCGTTGCCGGTCGTCACCATCGACGGCGCGTTGCAAGGCCCGCAGGCCGAACGCTGGCGCACGCTGTGGCTGGGCCAGCATGGCGGCGAATACGCCGGCATGATCTCGCTGCTGGGTCTCAGCGACCCGGTCGCGCTGCAAGCCATTGCGCAGTCTGCGCCCGGCGTCACGCTCGTCGATCGCAGCGGCGAACTCAATCGCATGTTCGCCGCCACCCGCATCGAGGCCGCCGAACTCAAGCTCCTGTCCTATGTGGCCGCGGCCGTGCTGCTGCTGCTGACGCTGGGACGCGCCGCCACCTGGCGCATTCTGGCCGTACCGCTTGCGGCCACCGTCTGCAGCCTGGCCGCGCTGGGTTATCTGGGCCAGCCGTTGACGCTGTTCAGCCTCTTCGGCCTGCTGCTGGTGTCGGCCATCGGCGTGGACTACGCCATCTTCATGTACGAGCGTGTCGCCGGCGCCGCCGCCAGCCTCGTCGGCATCCTGCTGGGCGCGGTCACGACGCTGCTGTCGTTCGGCCTGCTTGCCCTCAGCCACACGCCCGCCATCGCCAACTTCGGACTGGCCGTGGCGCTGGGCGTCGCGTTTTCGCTCTTGTGGGCGCCCTGGGTCGGTCCGCCGCGACGCGCCTGAAACCAGCCTCTTTCATCAAGGAATCATGGAAACATCCAGCATGGAACATCGGGAAGTTGTGGTTATCGGGGCCGGCCCCGCCGGCGCGGTTGCTGCCGCGCTGCTGAAGCGGCAAGGACATGACGTCCTGATGCTGGAGCGCCAGCAGTTCCCCCGGTTCTCCATCGGGGAAAGCCTGCTGGCGCATTGCCTGGAATTCGTGGAAGAGGCCGGCATGCTGCCCGCCGTCGAGGCTGCGGGCTTTCAGGTCAAGAACGGCGCCGCGTTCGCGTGCGGCGACGCCTACACCTACTTCGACTTCCGCGACAAGTTCACCGCCGGCCCGGGAACGACCTTCCAGGTGCAGCGCGCGCAGTTCGACAAGGTGCTGGCCGACGACGCGGCCCGCCAAGGCGTTGAAGTGCGCTACCAGCAGGAAGTCACCGCCGCCGACTTCGGCGATGCAGGTCCCCTGCTGGACGTGCGCCGCGCCGACGGCAGCGCCTATCAGGTCAAGAGCCAGTTCGTGCTGGACGCCAGCGGTTACGGCCGCGTGCTGGCCCGCCTGCTGGACCTGGAACGCCCCTCGGCGATGCCGCCCCGCAAGGCGATCTTCACGCACATCGAAGACCGCATCGACGATCCGGGCTTTGACCGCGAGAAGATCCTGATCACCGTCCATCCCGAACAGCGCGGCATCTGGTATTGGCTGATCCCCTTCTCCAACGGCCGCTGCTCGTTCGGCGTGGTCGGCGGCGAAGACCTGTTCGGCGGTCCCGGCGAGGATCTGATGACCACCCTGCGCGCCATGGCCGATGCCGCGCCCAACCTGAAGCGCGTCTTGAAGAACGCCGTCTGGGACACCCCCGCCAACACGATCGGCGGCTACTCCGCCAGCGTGACGCGCCTGCACGGTCCCGGCTACGCCCTGCTGGGCAACGCCGCGGAGTTCCTGGATCCGGTGTTCTCGTCGGGCGTCACCATCGCGTTGCGCTCGTCCAAGCTGGCTGCGGACGCCTTGCACCGGCAGCTCGGCGGCGCCCAGGTCGACTGGCAAAGCGAATTCGCCGACCCGCTGATGATCGGCGTGGAAACGTTCCGCGCGTATGTGCAGGGCTGGTACACCGGCGAGTTCCAGGACGTCGTCTTCTACCAGCAGGCGCAGCCGGAAATCCGCCGCATGATCAGCTCGATCCTGGCGGGCTACGCCTGGGACACGAGCAATCCCTTCGTGGCCAACCCGCAGCGGCGCCTGCGCGTGCTGAGCGAACTGTGCCGCGCCGGCAGTGCGGTCGCCCAGCCGGCCTGAACCCGCACTGAACGGCATTAACCCCCAGCAACCCGTCATGACCGCCATTCCCGCCCCGTTCCTGTCCACCCGCCGCGCCCTCGTGGCTACGTTGGCGCTGCTGGCCCTGGCCGGCTGCGCCGGCGCGCCGCCCCTGCCCGCGCGCGACGCCGCTTTTTCGCTGCCGCGCCAGTTGCATGTGGTGCAGACGGCGCCGGGCCAACCCGCCCTGGACCTGCTGCTGGTGGTCCAGCGCGAAGACGCCGCCTTGCGGTGGTCGCTCTTCGACCCGATGGGCGTGCCGCAGGCGCGGCAGATGCTGGAAGGCGGGACATGGCGTAATGACGGGTTCATGCGGCCCAACGCGCAGGCCCGCGATCTATTTGCCGCGCTGATGTTCGCCTGGACGCCGGCAGCGGACCTTGACGCGGCCTATGGCGAGGCGTCGTGGCGCACGGCGTCATCACAAGCCGGGGCGGCGCAACGCCTGCTGCTCGACGGCGGCCAGGTGCGCTGGACCGTCACGTATCCCGCCGACGCGCAAAGCCAGGCATTGTCGATCCGCACTAACAGCGACGTGACGTGGCGGATCACCCCCCTGAAGGAGCAGCCATGACGACCTGGCTTGGCACCCCCGGCGTCGTATGCGCGCTGGGCGCCGGCGTGGACGACGTTGCCCGCGCCGCCTTCGCCGGCGATACCTCCGGCATGCGCGCCCAGGATGGCTGGGTGAACGGCCGCACGTTGACGCTGGGCGCCTGCACCGGCGCGCTGCCGCCGCTGCCTCAGGAATTGCCCGCGCATCACCACAGCCGGAACAACCAGTTGCTGCTTGCGGCCGCCCTCCAGATCGAAGACCGCCTGCGCAGCGCGATTGCCCGATACGGCGCCGGCCGGGTCGCTGTGGTGCTGGGCACCAGCACGTCGGGTGTGAACGACAACGCGCCCGCGTTCCGCCATCTGCGCGCGCAGGGCGCCTGGCCCGGCGGCTACGACTACCGCCGTCAGACGCTGTCCTCGCCCGCCGACTTCCTGGCGCAATGGCTGGGCGCAACGGGCCCGGCCTACACGCTGTCCACCGCCTGCACGTCCAGCGCCCGTGCGCTGCTGTCCGCGCGCAGGCTGCTGCAGCTTGGCCTGTGCGACGCGGTGGTCTGCGGCGGCGCCGACACGCTCTGCCGCCTGACCATCAACGGCTTCGCCACCCTTGAAGCGGTCGACGAAGGGCTGTGCGCGCCCTTCTCGGCCAATCGCCGCGGCATCAACATCGGCGAGGCCGGCGTCCTGTTCCTGATGGAACGCGACCCGGCCGATGCCAACGCCGTGGCGCTGCTGGGCGGCGGCGCCAGTTCCGACGCCTGGCACATGTCCGCGCCCGATCCCACCGGCGAAGGCGCGCGCCGCGCCATGCAGGCCGCGCTGCGCTCGGCGGACGTCGACGCCGCCAGCATCGGCTGGCTGAATCTGCACGGCACCGGCACCCCGCACAACGACGCCATGGAAAGCCACGCCACGCACGCCGTGTTTCCGCAGGGCGTGCCCTGCGCATCGACCAAGGCGCTGACCGGCCACACACTGGGCGCGGCTGGCGCGCTGGAAGCGGTCCTGGCCTGGATCACGTTGTCCGCGGCGAACGCCCACGGTGCACTGATGCCGCACGTCTGGGACGGCCAGCCGGATCCGGCGCTGCCGGCGCTGGATTTCAGCACGTCCGCGCACCGCTATGCGACGGGCCGTCGGCGGCTGGCAATGAGCAACTCGTTCGCCTTCGGCGGCAACAATGCCAGCCTGGTGCTGGGAGGCCAGTCATGACGACGTGGCCCATCGCCAGCCTGCTGCCGCACGCGGGCGACATGATCCTGCTCGATACCGTGATCCGCTACGACGCGGACAGCCTCACCGCCCGTGCCGTCATCCGGCCCGGCCCCTATTCGCTGCCGGACGGCTCGCTGCCGCCCTGGCTGGGAATGGAACTGATGGCGCAGGCCGTGGGCGCGTGGGCAGGCTGCCAGGCGCGCCAGGCGAACGAAGCCGTCAAGCTCGGTTTCCTGCTTGGCACGCGCCGCTACGAATGCCATGACGCCTCATTGCCCGCGGGCGCCGAGCTCACCGTCCATGTTGAACGCGGCCTGATCGACGCCAGCGGCATGAGCGTCTTCGAATGCGTGCTGCGCGATGACGCGCGCGTCGTGGCCCGCGCCCGGCTCAACGTCTATCAGCCCAGCGATCCCACAATTCTTATGCAGGAAGAAGCCCCCCAATGAGCGCCGACCCCATTCTTGTCACCGGCTCGAGCCGCGGCATCGGCCGCGCCATCGCGCTGGCCCTGGCCGACGCCGGCCACGATCTGGTGCTGCATTGCCGCCAGCAGCGCGCGCAGGCCGAGGCCGTCCAGGCCGACGTGCAGGCTCGCGGCCGCCAGGCACGCATTCTGCAATTCGACGTGGCCGACCGCGCCCAGTGCGCCGCCGTGCTGCAGGCGGACGTCGAGACGCATGGCGCCTATTACGGCGTCGTGCTGAACGCCGGGCTGACCCGCGACGGCGCGTTTCCCGCCCTGACCGGCGACGACTGGGACCAAGTGCTGCGCACCAACCTGGACGGCTTCTACAACGTGATGAGCCCGCTGGCGATGCCCATGATCCGGCGCCGCGCGGCGGGCCGCGTGGTGTGCATGACCTCGGTCTCCGGACTGGTCGGCAACCGCGGGCAGGTCAATTACAGCGCGTCCAAGGCCGGCCTCATCGGCGCCGCCAAGGCCCTGGCCGTGGAACTGGCCAAGCGCCACATCACCGTGAACTGCGTGGCCCCCGGCCTGATCGACACCGACATGATTGACGAGCAAGTACCCGTGGAAGAAATCCTGAAGGCCATCCCGGCGCAGCGCATGGGCCGCCCCGAAGAAGTCGCCGCCACCGTGGCGTTCCTGATGTCGCCGGGCGCCGCGTACATCACGCGCCAGGTCATCGCCGTGAACGGAGGGCTTTGCTGATGAAACGGGTTGTCGTCACCGGCATGGCCGGCATCAGCGCGCTGGGATCGGAATGGCAGGCCATCCAGCAGGCCTTCCAGGAAGGCCGCAGCGCCATTCGCGTCATGCCCGACTGGGCGCGCTACGTGGAACTGAATACCCGCCTGGGCGGTCCGGTCGAAAACTTCCAGACGCCGGCGCACTGGACACGCAAGCAGCTGCGCAGCATGGGACGCGTGTCGCAGCTTGCCGTGAGGGCCGCGGAAATGGCGTTGGACGATGCCGGCCTGCTGGGGGAGCGCAGCATCACCGACGGACGCATGGGCGTGGCGTGCGGATCGTCCGTGGGCAGCACGGCGGAAATCCGCGCCTTCGGCAACATGCTGCTCAACGGCGTCACGGACGACCTGAACGCAAACTCCTACGTGCGCATGATGCCGCACACGACCGCGGCAAACATCGGCATCTTCTTCGAACTGAAGGGCCGCATCATCCCGACCTCCAGCGCCTGCACGTCCGGCAGCCAGGGGATCGGCTACGCCTATGAGGCCATCCGCTACGGCCGGCAGGACCTGATGCTGGCCGGCGGCGCCGAAGAGCTGTGTCCCAGCGAGGCGCTGGTGTTCGACGCACTGTACGCGACCAGCCAGAAGAACGACACGCCCGAACTGACGCCCCGCCCCTACGACCGCGATCGCGACGGACTGGTCATCGGCGAAGGCAGCGGCATGCTGGTGCTGGAATCGCTGGAACACGCCCAGGCCCGCGGCGCGCACATCCACGCGGAAATCGTTGGTTTTGGCAGCAACTCGGACGGCACACACATCACGCGGCCCGAAGCGGCCACCATGCGCGTCGCGATGGAAATGGCGCTGGCCGACGCCGGCCTGCCGCCCGAGGCAATCGGCTACGTGAACGGCCACGGTACCGCGACCGAACAGGGCGATGTGGCCGAAACGCAGGCCACGTCCCGCCTCTTTGGCAGCCGCATGCCCATCAGCTCGCAGAAAAGCTACCTGGGCCACACGCTGGGCGCGTGCGGCGCGCTGGAGTCCTGGTTCAGCATCGAAATGCTCAGGAACGACTGGTACGCGCCCACGCTGAACCTGCAGAATGTCGACCCGCTGTGCGGCGAGCTCGATTATCTGGCCGGCGACGGGCGGCGCATGAGCAACGAGTACGTGATGAACAACAACTTCGCGTTCGGCGGCATCAACACCTCCCTGATCTTCAAGCGCTGGCCGTGATGCCGGCCGGCGCCACGCATCTGCGCTTTCCCGCTTTTCCAACGTATGAACAAGGAATGCAAATCATGAACCTCCCTTGCAAGCTCGCCGGCGCGCTGACCGTGTCGTTTGCCCTGTCCGCCCCGGTCCTGGCCGCGGATCGCACCGTCCACCTGCCCATCGCGGCCGCCATCAAGGCCGCGCAGGACGCCGGAAAGATCGACGGCAGCGTCAAGTTCTACCTGGCCGGCACGGGTCCCAAGGGTAAGGTGGTGGAGGCCGGCGTGGTCACCAACCGCAAGACCAACGCGTTCGCCAAGAAGGACGAAGAGGCTTGCCTGTGGGTCGCCCAGTCCGCCCTGATCTCCCTGCATGAAGCCGCCAAGAAGGCCGGCGCCAATGCCGTCACCAATATCGTCAGCTACTACCGCAAGAACGAGTACCGCAGCACCACCGACTACGAATGCCACGCGGGCGCCATGGTCGCCGGCGTCGCCTTGCGCGGCGACCTCGCCACGGTGAAGTGATCCACGATGATGTGATCCCCGGGCCGGCGCGCGCCCGGTGCGTCCCGGCCCGGTTTACACTTCCCGATTACCGCAACACCACAAAGGTTTACCGATGAGCACTGCTACGCTCAAGACCCGCCTGTCCGACGCCGTCAAGGACGCGATGCGCGCCAAGGCCAGCGAGCGCCTGACCACGCTGCGTTTCCTGCTGGCTGCCGTCAAGCAGAAGGAAGTTGACGAACGTCGCGACCTGTCCGACGCCGAAATCACCGCCATCATCGAAAAGCAGGTCAAGCAGCGCCGCGAGTCGATCGCCGCGTTCGAGCAGGCCGGCCGCACGGAAACCGCCGAGCAGGAAAAGGGCGAACTGGCCGTGCTGCAGGAATTCCTGCCCCAGGCCGCCACCCCCGAGGAAGTCGCCGCCGCCATCGACGCCGCGCTGGCCGAAGTCGCCACGCAAGGCGTGACGGGCGCGCCCGCGATGGGCAAGGTGATGGCGATCCTGAAGCAGAAGCTGGCCGGCCGCGCCGACATGACTGCCCTTTCGCAGCAAGTAAAAGCGCGTCTATAGCGCTAGAAAGCCCCTCCAAACAGATCCGGCTGGCGCGACTGCTCGCCCGGATCTGCGAAGTTGCTCATGCCCACGCCCGCCAGCCGGTACAACGTGTCCGGCGGCAGTTCCACGCGTTCGCATAGCAGCCGGGCCAAGGCGGCCAGTTCCATGGCCGACGTGGGCGGCTGGGCGCAGGTCTGGCTGCGCGTCAGGATGCGGAAACGGTCGGTTTTCAGCTTGAGCACCACCGTGCGTCCCAAGGCGCCCTTCTTCAGCGCCTGATCCCACACCTTTTCCGCCATGCGGTCCAGGGCGTCGCCCACGGCCTCCAGCCGGACATCGTTGGAGAACGTGGTTTCGGCCGACACCTGTTGCAGCGGCTGGTCGGTTTGCACCTCGCGTTCGTCGATGCCCCGCGCCAATTCATAAAGCCGCCGCCCGTAGCGGCCGAAATAGTGCTCCAGTTCCTGCGCGCTGTGCGTGGCCAGGTCGCCCACCGTCTGGATGCCAAGCTGCTCCAGGCGTGACTGCGTGACCTTGCCCACGCCTGGCACCTTGCGCACGGGCAAGGGTTCCAGGAACGCCAGCACCTTGCCGGGCCGCACGACAAAAATGCCGTCTGGCTTGTTCCAGTCCGACGCGATCTTGGCCAGGAATTTGTTCGGGGCCACGCCGGCCGAAGCGGTCAGTCCGGTTTCCTCTCGGATCTGCTGGCGGATCACCTGGGCGACCTCGGTGGCCGAAGGCAGTCCGCACTTGTTGACCGTCACATCCAGGTAGGCCTCGTCGAGCGACAAGGGTTCGATCAGGTCGGTATGGCGGGCGAAGATCTGCCGGACCTGGCGCGATACGTCGCGGTATCGGTTGAAATCGGGCGGCACGTAGATCGCGTGCGGACAGAGGCGCTCTGCCTTGATGGCGGACATCGCGGAATGGATGCCGTAGCGCCGCGCTTCATAGGACGCCGCGCACACGACCGAGCGCGGTCCGGTCCAGGCCACGACCACCGGCTTGCCGCGCAGGTCGGGATTGTCGCGCTGCTCCACGGACGCATAGAACGCATCCATGTCCACATGCACGATCTTGCGCGCAGACTGCACTGACGCCTGCCCCGTCATAGCCTCAATCCCGTGGCAAAAACATATATTATGACCGGCGGCAATCCGCTATTCCTTCTCGCCCACGACGGTTCCATGACTGCACCTGCTTGCCCCAAAACCGACTACTTCGGCCTGACCATTCCCTTCATGAGTTTCATCGGACTGGTGCCGGAAAGCATCGCGCCCGCCTATGCCCGCACCACGCTGCCGTGGCGCGAAGACCTGACCAACAGCCGCGGCGACGTGCACGGCGGCACGCTGATGAGCGTGCTGGACTTCACGCTGTCGGCCGCCGCGCGCGGGTCCGCGGACGGCACCGAGGGCATGGCCACCATCGACATGAACACTACGTTCCTGTCTCCCGCCACGGGCGATCTGGTCATCGAAGCGCGCTGCCTGCGCCGCGGCGCGTCCATCGCCTTCTGTGAGGGCGACATCCGGCGGGCCGATGGCGAACTGGTGGCGCGCGCCCCCGCCACGTTCAAGATCATCCGCCGCCGCCCGGGCGGCGACTGACCTTCTTTCGTCCCGCCTTCCTTCGTCCTGCCTCAGTTCGGCAGGTCGCGCGACGGCTTGACGGGCGGGCGCGGATCCAGCGGCATGTACGTGCTGCACGACACCAGCCCGTAATACACCGCATCCTGCATTGCGCGCATGGCGGCGGCATCCCACGTGCCCTTGCCCCACATCACGATGCGCACGTCCGTGGACTTCGGGCCCTCGGATTTCAGGTCGACGCGCGACATCTCGCGATCGGAATACGGCGCCAGCACGCGCACGACGCCGCTTTGCGCGCTCTCGTTCAGGTCGGACACGACGCGGTAGGCGTTGTCGGTGCTGCGCAGGCACGCGTTGGACTGGCGGATGACCGCGTCATAGGCGTCCTTGAAGGCCACCGGCGCCTTGAATTCGCTGTGCGGCGACGCGCCATCCGGCGAAATGCCGAACGAGCAGCCGGCCAGTCCCAAGGCCAGCGCCGAGGCCGCGACCAGATTCCTGTACATGTAAATCTCCAGAAGAATTGCCGCGATTATCCCGCAAACCGTCCGGCGGCATAAGTGGTGGCGGATCTGAGGAGCCGGTTCGACACCCCTCGCGCGGCTATGGCATTATCGACCAGCCTATTTGCAACGCGGATCGACATCACGGAGGTTTCCCTTGTTCTCATTTCTGCGCACCGTCCTGGCAGCCGGCATCGTCGGCGCCTCCCTGGGTGCCTGCGCCACGCAGCCGCCTCCCCGCGCCTATCCCCTGAAAGATTTCTTCCGCAATCCTGAGCGCGGCTATTTCCGCCTGTCGGACGACGGCCAGACGCTCTCGTTCATGCAGCCCACCAGCGTGGACGGCAACCCCGCCCGCATGAACATCTACGTGCAGCCGCTGCAAGGCAGCCAGCTCGTGGGCGAACCCCGCCAGCTCACCAGCGAGACCGCGCGCGACATCAGCGGCTATTTCTGGAAAGGCCCGGACGTGGTGCTGTACCAGAAGGACTTTGGCGGCGACGAGAATTTCCATGTCCTGGCCGTCAATGCCAAGACCGGCACGATCACCGACCTGACACCCTATGAGGGCGTGCGCGCCGGTATCGAGGACGACCTGGAAGACGATCCCGACCACGTGCTGATCAGCCACAACCAGCGCAACCCCGAGGTCTTCGACGTCTACCGCGTCAACGTCCACACCGGCGCGGCCGTGCTGGTGGCGCAGAATCCGGGCAACATCGTCGGCTGGCAGACCGACCACGCCGGCAAGGTGCGCGCCGCCGTCGCCAGCGACGGGCTGAACACCACCCTGCTCTACCGCGACGACGAAGCGTCCGACTTCCGTCCCCTCATCACCACCGACTACCGCACCAGCGTCAGCCCGGCGTTCTTCACGTTCGACGACAAGAAGTTCTATGCGCTGAGCAACCGCGGCCGCGACAAGCTGTCGCTGGTCGTCATCGACCCGGCCACGCCGGATGCCGAAGACGTCATCTTCACGCCCGACACCGTCGACCTGGACGGCGCGGCATTCTCGCGCAAGCGCCGCGTGCTGACCGTGGCGTCCTACCAGACCGACAAGCCGCAATACAAGTTCTTCGACGCGGAAACCGAAGCGCTGTACAAGACGCTTGCCGAGCGCCTGCCGGGCTATGACGTCGTCATCCAGGGCGGCAACCGCGACGAGAACAAGTTCATCGTGGCGGCCTACAACGACCGCACGGCCGGCTCGCGCTACATCTACGACGCGGTGGCCGGCACGCTGACCAAGCTGGCGGACCTGAATCCGGCCATCCCCGAGGCCGACATGTCGCGGGTGCAGCCCATCAGCTACCAGAGCCGCGACGGCAGGACCATCCACGGTTATCTGACCCTGCCCGCCGGCCGATCGCCCAAGAACCTGGCCTGCGTCGTCAATCCGCACGGCGGCCCGTGGGCGCGCGACGGCTGGGGCTACAACCCCGAAGTGCAATTCCTGGCCAACCGCGGTTTCTGCGTGCTGCAGATGAACTTCCGCGGGTCCACCGGCTATGGCCGCGACTTCTGGGAAGCGGGCTTCGGGCAATGGGGCCTGAAGATGCAGGACGACATCACCGACGGCGTGCAATGGCTGGTCGAGCAAGGCATCGCCGACCCCAAGCGTATCGGCATCTACGGCGCCAGCTACGGCGGCTATGCCACGCTGGCCGGCGTGGCCTTCACGCCCGACCTGTATGCCGCGGCCGTGGACTACGTGGGCGTGTCCAACCTCTTCACGTTCATGAAGTCCATTCCGCCCTACTGGAAGCCCATGCTGGACAAGATGCAGGACATGGTGGGCGACCCGGTGCGCGATCTCGACCGTCTGACCGCAACCTCGCCAGCGCTGCATGCGGACAAGATCAAGACGCCGCTGTTCGTCGCGCAGGGCGCCAAGGATCCGCGCGTGAACAAGGACGAGAGCGACCAGATGGTGTCGGCGCTCAGGGCGCGCGGCGTGGACGTGGAATACATGGTCAAGGACAACGAAGGCCACGGCTTCCACAACGACGAGAACAAGTTCGAGTTCTACGAGGCCATGGAGAAGTTCCTGACGGAACACCTCAAGCCGTAGTCCCTGCGGTTTCCGTTTCCAGAGCATTCGCGGCGGCCGGCAGGCCGCCGCTTGTTTTGCCGACGCCGCGGCCGCTCCAGGCCATTTCCACGCGGTCCCGTCCCTGCTCCTTGGCCCGGTACAACGCCACGTCGGCCCGCGCCAGGATGACGTCGGCGCTGTCGCCCGGCTGGTAGGACGCCAGCCCCCCGCTGGTGGTCATCTGCACTTCCAGCCCTTGCAGATAGAGCGGCATGTCGCGCAGGGCGTCACAGACGCGCTGCGCCTGCACCAGCGCGCTCGCGGGATCGCAGTCGTACATCAGCAGCACGAATTCCTCGCCGCCCAGGCGGCCGAAGCGGTCGCTCGACCGCACCGCGTTCTGCACCACGCGCGCGAAGTGGCGCAGCGCGGTGTCGCCGCCCGCATGGCCATAGCGGTCGTTGATGGATTTGAAGTGGTCGATGTCCAGCACCAGCACCGCCAGCTTGCCGCCGGTGCGCTCGCAGCGCTGCAGCTCGTGGTCCAGTTCATCCATGATGCTGCGCCGCGAATACGCCTGCGTCAGGCTGTCGAACGTCAGCGCCGCCTGCATCTTTTCCGCCTGGCTGCTCTGGATCATGAAGAGCAGCGCAAGAAAGAGTCCGGGCACCGTGACGGAGCCGCAAACAATGAAGAACAGGCCCCACGCCGACGGCTGCAGCAGCGACACCGGCGCCTCCACGCCCGCGCCGTACACATATCCGCGCAACGCATGCAGCGCCACCACCCCGAAGAACGCCAGCAGCAGGTACAGCACGACGCCCCGCGTCTTGATCCGCTTGCGCTGCCTGAAGATGACGACGCCCGTCGCTGCCATCAGCACGCAGGTGTAGACGGAATACAGCACCATGCGCGACACCAGGCTGTCGCTGCGGTACAGCAGCAGGGCAAAGCCGAATGTGCACAGCGAGCACAGCACGGTCGTGCGCAGGATATGCGGATGCATGCCGAAGAACTGCCGCACGCCGATGTACACCAGCGCGGCGGAACAGGCCCAGGCGGCGTTGGACACCATCACATAGGCGGCGGGCGGGATCATCTCGGCCGACGCATAGGCCAGCAGGGACAGCACGGCCAGCGCGTTGGCCGCCATGAACGCGGGCACGCCTTCGACGCCGCGAACGTGAAAGGGCAGCAGCAACGGCAACGCCAACGCCGTGGCCAGGCCCCACATCAGGAAAAACAGGCTAGTCGTCATGGTTCACTCCGGCTCAGGCCTGTCGGCCTGCCGCGCCGTTGGGACTGCAGTTGCACTGGGTTCGCGCTAGAGACGCGCGTTACACGTCAGCATTCTTGATGCTTTTTGTTACGAGAATGGCGAAAGGACGCGCATGACGTTTGCCCTGTTGGGCAACGCGCGTCCGTCCGTCCAGAACCTTTACCGCCGCGCCAAGACGATTGCACGGCCTGCGACGAGAGAATACGCCAAGGCGCCTTCGCCGTGACGCCCCCTTTGCAGTAATTGACAGTTAACTTGGGCAATTTTCCGTAAAGTTCCACCCGTCGACGGCGCAGCATAAGCGTCGCGATCACGCCCCACGGGCGTGGCGCGTACTAGCCATGCACTCCGATTACGCGAGTGCGAAGGTCCCCGTAGCGGGCGCCGCGCAAGTCCCAATCAAACGTTCATCTCCGCGCTGCCGGCGCCTTGTGCGCCTGCGGCCGCCTTTGCCGGGTGCTCGCGCCCGTCCGGCGCGGCGGAGCCATGGACGCCCCGAATTGCCACTGCGGATGTCATACAGATGCCAATCGAACGACCCAGGCGGCCAAACGCCGTTGGACCCAGACTGAACCTGATCGCGGCCGGCGCCATGTTGGCGCCCGTGCTGGCGCTTGCCGGCCCGTCGAGCAACCACGACGCGCCGATCGAGCGGCCCCGCGCCGGCGGCTACGCACCTTCGGCCGACGTCCAGTTGGCCGAGGCGCGGGCGTACCGCGACGCGCAGCGCTGGCCGCAGGCGCTCGCCAGCTTCCGCACGGGCCTGCGCCGTCATCCGGGCGAAGCCGCCTTCGCGGCCGGCGAGATCATGACGCTGGCCGATGCCGGGCAATTCCCGGCCGCCATCGCCGCGGGCGAGAAGCGCATCGCCCGATACCCGCGCGACGCCGACGCCCGGCTCGCGCTCAGCTACGTCTATGCGCGGCAATCCCTGCCCTTTGAAGCCTTGCATCAGGCCGATCAGGCCCTGGCGCTGGCGCCCGCCACGTCCTACGTGCTGCGCGAATACATCCAGGCGCTTCAGGGCGCGCGCATGGCCGACGTGGCGCTGGACTGGGCGCGCCGTCATGAAACGCTGTTTACCCCCACTCAGATGCGCACCCTGCAGGCCGACGCGTTGGCGCAGGAAACGCGGCTGGCGGCCATGCCGGCGCGCGGCGAGGCCGAACGGTTTGCCGTCGCCGACCGCGCGCTGGCGGGCTACGACGCCGCGATCGCGGATTGGCGCCAACTGGGCGACGAGGCCCGCGCCGACGTGCTGCGCGCCCGCATCGACCGCCTGCACGCCCTGCACGCCCGGGTGCAGATGCAGGCGCTGATCCAGGAATACGAGGCTTTGGTCGCCGAGGGCGTCGATGTGCCGCGCTACGTGCTCAGCGACGTGGCCTCCGCCTATCTGTACCTGCGCCAGCCCGAGCGCGCCCGCGACCTGTACCGGCAGGTGGCCGCCAGCGACAGCGCGCCCGGCGACGATCCGGCGCAGCGCCTGGCCACGCAGACCGGCCTGTATTACGCGCTGGCCGAAGGCGAACAGTTCGACGAGACGCCCCCGGTCACGGACGCCGTCCAGTCCGGCTACGCCCCCTGGCTGTACTACAAGGGCCAGGCCACGCGCATGCCCAACGACCTGAACCTGGAAAGCCGCCAGACCCTGGCCGCCACGCACCTTCAGGCCGACGACACGGTCCAGGCCCACCAGCGCCTGTCGCAGATGGTGCGGCAGGCGCCCAACAATTCCGCGCTGCGCAGCGACCTGGCTACCGTTCACCGCGCCCGCTCGCAGCCCCGCGCCTCGGAGATCGAACTGAAGCTGGCCGAAACGCTGGCGCCGCGCGACCTGGCGGTGGAGAACGGCCAAGGCTTCACCGCCCTGGACCTGCAGGAATGGCGGCAGGCCGAGGCGCTGTCCGCCGACACGCTGGCCCGCTCGCCGGAAAACCTGACCAGCCGGCGCCTGGCCCGCGAATGGGAGGTCCACCGCAAGCCCGAACTGCGCATCACCGGATATCGCGGCCTGGCCTCGGACAGTCCGGTCACGGGCAATGGCGATTTCGGCATCGACGCCGTGCTGTATTCGCCGCCCATGGGCTACGACTGGCGCGCCTTTGGCGGCGGCGGCTACGCATCGGGAGACTTCGAGGAAGGCCGCGGCATCTACCGCTGGCTGCGCACCGGCGTGGAATGGCGCGTGCGCGACCTGACGCTGGAAGGCGAAGTCTCCACCAACGACTACGGCCACGGCATCAAGCCCGGCGCGCGGCTGTCCGCCGCCTACGACCTGAACGACCACTGGCAGGTAGGCGGCTCGGCCGAAATCCTGTCGCGCGACACGCCGCTACGCGCGCTGACCAACGACATCTCGTCCAACGGCCTGTCAATGTACGTGCGCTGGCGTGCCGACGAGCGGCGCGAATGGACGCTATCGGCCGCCCCGTCGCATTTCAGCGACGGCAACACGCGCTGGGCATTCGGGCTGGCCGGCCGCGAGCGCGTCTACACCGCGCCGCACCTGAAGGCCGACCTGGAGCTGGGCCTGTCGACCCAGCGCAACAACCGCGACGATGCGCCCTACTTCAACCCCAGCGCCGACTTCCTGGCCCTGCCCGGCGTGCGGCTGACGCACACGCTGCACCGCCGTTACGAAACCGCGTGGGAGCAGATCGGCACGCTGGGGGCCGGCACTTACAGCCAGCAGGGCTACGGCACGGGCGGCGTCCTGGCGCTGGGCTATGGCCAGCGCTACCGCGCCAACGACGTCCTGGACATGGGCTTCATGGTCACCGGCACCAGCCGGCCCTACGACGGCGAGCGCGAGCGTGAACTGCGCGTCGTCTTCGACCTTGCCTACCGCTTCTGACCCGGTTTTTTCGGACACGACATGATGCTCAAACTTCATATCCGGCTGTTGTTCGCCGGCATGCTGTTCCTTTTGATTCTGGCGCTGACTGCCTGCGCCAAGGACATCCCCGTCTACACGCCGCCCGCCGAACGTCCGGTCGCGGCCGCCGATCGGCCCTGGGTCAATGGCCAGTTCCTGGCCCTGGCGTATCACGATGTCGAAGACGACGACCCCGACCAGGCCTTTCTCAGCGTGCGTACGGACCGGCTGACGGAACAGCTGGCCTGGCTGCGCGCCAACGGTTATCAGGCCGTGTCGGTGGATCAGATCCTGGCGGCCCGGCAAGGCGGCAAGCCGCTGCCCGACCGCGCCGTGCTGCTGTCGTTCGACGACGGCTACCGCAGCTTCCACACCCGCGTGTTGCCCATCCTGAAGGCCTACGGCTGGCCGGCGCTGCTGGCGCCCGTGGGCGCGTGGATGGACACTCCGTCCGACCGTCCGGTGGATTTCGGCGGCACGCCCGAGGCCCGCCAACGCTTCCTGAACTGGAATGAGGTCCGCGAGATCTCGCGTTCCGGGCTGGTCGAAATCGCCGCCCACACGGACGCTTCGCACTACGGCGCGCTGGCCAATCCGCAGGGCAACACCGAGCCGGCCGCTGCGATCCGCGCCTTTGATGCGCGCACCGGCCAGTACGAGACCGAGGCGCAGTTCGACGCCCGCATGGGCCGCGACGTGGCCGCCATCACGGAAAAGATCCGCAAGGCCACCGGCAAGAAACCCCGCGTGTGGGTCTGGCCGTATGGCGCGGAAGGCGGCTCCACGCTGCGCATCACCGCCGAGAACGGCTACGAGATGGCGCTGACGCTGGAAGACGGACCCGGGCGCCTGTCCCGCCTGATGTCCACGCCGCGCATGCTGCTGGCCAGCGATCCGGCGCTCAAGTCGTTCGCCAACAGCGTGGTGGGCATGGAGGCCGACCCCTTCATGCGCGTCGCACACATCGACCTCGATTACGTCTACGACCCGGACCCGGAACAGACCGACCGCAATCTGGGGGTGCTGGTGCAGCGCATCCTGGACATGCAGATCAACACGGTATTCCTGCAGGCCTATTCCGACCCGCAGGGCGATGGGCTGGTGAAGTCGCTGTACTTCCCCAACCGCTGGCTGCCGATGCGCGCCGACCTCTTCAACCGCGCGGCCTGGCAACTGCACAACCGCGCCAACGTGATGGTCTACGCATGGATGCCCGTGCTGGCCTTCGACATGGACCCGGCCTTGCCCCGTGTTGAGCGCTGGGATCCGGACAGCGGACAGGTGGAGCCGGACCCGGACCAGTACCGCCGCCTGTCGCCGTTTGACGCCACCGTGCGCGCGCGCATCGGCGACCTGTACGAAGATCTGGCTCGCCAAGCGATCTTCGACGGCATCCTGTTCCACGACGACGCGCTGCTGTCGGATTTCGAGGACGCCAGCCCCGGCGCGCTGGCCGCGTACCGCGCGGCGGGGTTGCCGGGCAGCATCGCGGCGTTGCGCGCGGATCCGGAGACGATGCAGCGCTGGACCCGCTACAAGAGCCGCTATCTGGTGGACTTCACGGCGGCGCTCGCGGAAAAGGTGCGCGCCGTGCGCGGGCCGCAGATCAAGACGGCGCGCAACATCTACGCCCAGCCCATCCTGAATCCCGAAAGCGAAACCTGGTTCGCGCAGAACCTGGACGACTTTCTGGCCGCGTATGACTGGACCGCGCCGATGGCGATGCCGCTGATGGAGAACGTGGCGCCCGGCAAGGAAAACGCGTGGCTGGACGAGCTGGTCGACACCGTCGCCCGCCGGCCCGGCGCACTGTCCAGGACCGTGTTCGAACTGCAAAGCCGCGACTGGCGCACCGGCCCCGGCCGGCCCGACGCCACACCGGTGGACACCGACGTGCTGGCCGGCTGGATGCGCCGCCTGCAACTGCGCGGCGCCCGCAGCTTCGGCTACTACCCCGACGATTTCTCGCAAGACCAGCCCCGGTTGCAAGGCATCCGGCCCGCCATCTCCGAAGCCTGGTATCCCCTCCAATGACTGATCGATTGATTGCCCTGCTGATTCTTTGCGCGGTGCTCGGCGCGCCGTTCGGCTTCACCCTGATGCTGACCGGCGAAGCACTGTTGGGCTTCGTGTTCTTCTATCCGCTGTTCATGTCCGGCATGTGGATGGCGGGCGGCATCTACTTCTGGTGGCATTGGGAGCGCCACTGGGCATGGGGCGCCGAACGCACCCCGCCCGAACTGGCCGGCTCGCCGCTGGTGTCGATTCTGGTGCCGTGCTTCAACGAAGCCGACAACGGAGAAGAAACCCTGCTGGCCGCCCTGAACCAGCACTATCCGCACATCGAGGTCATCGCCATCAACGACGGGTCGACCGATGGCACGGCCGCGCTGCTGGACCGCATGGCCGCCGAACATCCGCGCCTGCGCGTGGTGCATCTGGCGCAGAACCAGGGCAAGGCCATGGCACTGCGCATGGGCGCGCTGGCGGCCCGCAGCGAATACCTGGTGTGCATCGACGGCGACGCCCTGCTCGACCCCGACGCCGCCGCGTATCTGGTGGCGCCGCTGATCGACAATCCGCGCGTGGGCGCCGTCACCGGCAACCCGCGCATCCGCACCCGCTCCACGCTGATCGGGCGTATCCAGGTCGGGGAGTTCTCTTCGATCATCGGGCTCATCAAGCGTACGCAGCGCGTGTATGGCCAAGTCTTCACGGTGTCGGGGGTCGTCGCGGCCTTCCGCCGCGTTGCGCTGGACCGCGCGGGCTACTGGAGCCTGGACATGATCACCGAAGACATCGACATCAGCTGGAAGCTGCAGCGCGACCACTGGTCCATCTTCTATGAACCGCGCGGGCTGTGCTGGATCCTGATGCCCGAGACGCTGCGCGGATTGTGGAAGCAGCGGCTGCGCTGGTCGCAGGGCGGCGCGGAGGTGTTCCTGAAGAACCTGCGCTCGATCTGGAACTGGCGCCACCGCCGGCTGTGGCCGCTGATGGCCGAGTTCTGCCTGTCGACGGCCTGGGCGTTCGCGTTCGCGCTGTCGGTGGTGCTGTGGCTGGTCAGCCAGATCGTCGCGCTGCCCAACAACATGCAGATCGCCAGCCTGCTGCCGCCGGCCTTCACCGGCATGATGCTGGCGGTCGTCTGCCTGCTGCAGTTCGCCGTCAGCATCCTGATCGACCGCCGCTACGAACCGGGCCTGGCGCGCTCGCTGTATTGGGTCATCTGGTATCCGCTGGCCTACTGGATGGTGAGTCTCTTCACCACGCTCGTCAGTTTCCCCAAGGTCATGCTGCGCAAGCAGGCCCAGCGCGCCCGCTGGACCAGCCCCGACCGCGGCATCAAATCACCGGACGCATCATGATCATCACCACGCAACGCTCGCGCGCGGGCTACCTGTTCGACTTCGCGCTGACCGCCTTCGGCTGGTTCGCTTTCGTCTACCTCTTTGGCGCCGGCATTCTGGCGATCCTGCGCGGGGCCGCCAGCGGCCCGGATGCGCCGCTGCTGCCCGTCTTTCTGCCGACGGTGCAGACCTTGTGGGGCTATGTCGTGCTGGCCGTGGTCAACGCCGCGGTGCTGGTGGCGTGGGCCGTGTACAACCATCGCCGCTTCGGCGGCAAGGACCGCCGCAAGCCGATCCGCCCGCTCACCGATCAGCGCCTGGCCAAAAGCTTTGGCGTCAGCGCCGAGGAATTGGCGCAACTGCGCGCCACCCGCGTGACCGTCATTCACCACGGCAGCGCCGGGCAGATCGACGGCATCGAACACCGCCTGCCGCGCCTGCGATCGCTGCGGGCGGGCTGATGCCAGAGGGGGCCGGGGCAGCGGAAAGCCTGTCCCGCCCCGTGCCGCCTACGCCTACACCCGACGCATCTTCGGCAACAGGATCGCCACCACGCCCAACAGCGGCAGATAGGCGCACACCTGGTAGACGTAGCCGATGCTGGTGGCGTCGGCCACCCGGCCCAGCACCGCGGCGCCCAGGCCGCCCATGCCGAAGGCAAAGCCGAAGAACAGCCCCGCGATCATGCCCACCTTGCCCGGGACCAGCTCCTGCGCATAGACCACGATCGCGGAGAAGGCCGAGGCCAGCACCATGCCGATGATCACCACCAGCACGCCCGTCCAGAACAGGTCCGCGTGCGGCAGCAGCAGCGTGAAAGGCGCCACGCCCAGGATCGACACCCAGATCACGATCTTGCGGCCGATGCGGTCGCCGACCGGCCCGCCCACCACGGTGCCCACCGCGACGGCGGCCAGGAACAGAAAGAGATACAGCTGCGCCTCGCGCACCGACAGCCCGAACTTGTCGATCAGGTAGAAGGTGAAGTAGCTGTTCAGGCTGGCCAGGTAGAAATACTTTGAGAACACCAGCACGCCCAGCACCGCCAGCGCGCCCAGCACCTGATTGCGCGACAACCCGTTGCCCGCGCCCTCGCGCCGCACCCGCGGCTTGAGGAGCACGCGGTTGGCGCTGTACCAGCGTCCGATCCACATTAGCACCCCGATGCCGAACAGCGCCGCCAGCGAAAACCACGCCACGCTGCCCTGCCCGTGCGGAATGATGAAAAGCGCCGCCAAGAGCGGCCCGAGCGCCGATCCCACGTTGCCGCCCACCTGGAACAGCGACTGCGCCAATCCGTGGCGGCCGCCCGACGCCATGCGCGCCACGCGCGACGATTCGGGATGAAACACCGACGAGCCCGTGCCCACCAGCACCGCCGCCACCAGCAGCCAGCCAAACGACGGCGCCATCGACAGCATCAACAGGCCCACCAGCGTGAAGCCCATGCCCACGGGCAGCGAATACGGCTTGGGGTTGCGGTCGGTATAAAAGCCGATGAACGGCTGCAGCAGCGACGCGGCAAGCTGGTAGACCAGCGTGATCAACCCGATCTGCGTGAACGTCAGGCTGAACGAGTCCTTGAGCATGGGATAGATGGCGAGCAGGATCGACTGGATCATGTCGTTCATCAGATGCGCCACGCTGATCGCGCCCAGCACCTTGAAGGCGGTGGAGGGATCGGAGGCAACGGCCGGTGCTGCGGCGGCAGGCGCAGCACCGGGTGCGGCAGAGGTCGAGGCAGACAGGCCGACAGCGGGATTCTGGGCGGAGTTCATGGGGTCGCACGAAGGAAATGGACAAGCCGGCCAAGCGCCGGAACCAGGCATCAGTGTAGGAATCCGGCGCCGGCGCAATCTGCCAATTTTCGTCGAGAAAGTGACAACCACCGTGGCAACACAGTGACAAAATAGACGCACCGCGCTTTCGGGCGCCCCCTCATCCTTTTGCCGGAAGTGACACCATGGTCGTCCGCCCTGTCCCCGATCCCGCCCGCAGCATCAACGCCCAGGACTACCAGCACCGTCCTCGCGTCGTCACCGCGATGGCCAAGGAATTCTCCGCCGGCGCGCAGACGGGTCCCCATACCCACCCGCGCGCCCAGCTCATCTATGCCGTCGAAGGCGTGATGCGCGTCACCACGCCCAGCGGCTTCTGGGCCCTGCCGCCGCTGCGCGCGCTGTGGGTGCCGGCGGGCGTGCCGCACGGCGTCGACATGGTGGGCGCGGTCTCGATGCGTTCCCTTTACATCCATGCCGACGCGGCCCGGGACTATTGGCCCGAGTGCCAGGTGATCGAGGTCAGCGGCCTGCTGCGCGAATTGATCCTGGCGCTGACGGCCGAGCCCATCGACTACCCGCTCGGGGGACGGGTCGAACAGATCGCGGCGTTGATCCTGGCCGAGCTGGCCGCCGCGCGCATCGTGCCGATCCAGATTCCGTGGCCGCGCGATCGGCGCCTGCAGGCCATCTGCACGGCCATCCTGGACCGGCCCGGCCTGCAGCGCGGCATCGAGGACTGGGGCAGCGAAGTCGGCGCCAGCGCGCGCACGCTGATCCGGTTGTTTCAATCCGAACTAGGACTGAATTACCGACAGTGGGTGCAGCAGGTGCGGCTGGCCGACGCGGTATGCCGGCTGTCGATGGGCGTGCCGGTGGCGCGCATCGCGGCGGACCTTGGTTACCGCAGCGCCAGCGCCTTCTCGGCCATGTTCCACCGCGCGCTTGGCGCCCCGCCCCAGCGCTATCTGGAATCCGTCCCCGGCGCTCCACGCACCTGAATAAACGCTGAATAACCGCTCGCATGGGCAGATTTCGTTACCGAAACCTTATTGCGCCCTGGGCGGTCTATAGCGTTCTGCCCTAGAATCGCCTGCAATGAGCAATCCCCAGCAATCCTCCGCCAACCCGGGCGGCAAATCGGGCCTCTCCTGGAAACCTCTCCTGGTCAAAGCGGGCATCGCCGCCGCCGGCGCAGCCGTGTGCGGCGCCGTCGTGCTCGGCCTTGCGCTGGCCCTGGCGTGGCCCAGCCTGCCCGATCTGCACGCGATGACCGACTACCGGCCACGCGTCCCCCTGCGCATCTACACCGCGGACAAGGTACTCATCGGCGAATACGGCGAAGAGCACCGTAATGTGCTGCGTTTCGACGAGATCCCCCCGGTGATGCGGCAGGCAGTGCTGGCGGCCGAGGACGACCGTTTCTACAGCCACGGCGGCGTCGACTGGATGGGCGTCGCACGCGCCGTGCTGACCAACATCGTCAAGGGCTCCAAGTCCCAGGGCGGCAGCACGATCACCATGCAGGTCGCGCGCAACTTCTATCTGTCGTCGGAAAAAACGTATTCGCGCAAGTTCTATGAACTGCTGCTGACGTTCAAGATCGAATCCGAGCTCACCAAGGACCAGATCCTCGAGCTCTACATGAACCAGATCTACCTGGGCCATCGCGCCTATGGTTTCGCGGCCGCCTCGCGCACGTATCTGGGCAAGCCGCTATCCGAAGTCACGCCCGCCGAGGCCGCCATGCTGGCCGGTATTCCGAAGGCGCCCTCGCGGTTCAATCCCATCACCAATTACCCGCGCGCCGAGATCCGCCAGCATTACGTGCTGGGCCGCATGAAGACGCTGGGCTACCTGACCCCCGAGCAGACCGACGAAGCCCTGAAACAGCGCCTCACGATCCGCGGCTCGGACGGCAGCAGCACGCGCGGGTTCGCGGTGCATGGCGACTATCCGGCCGAGCTGGCCCGCCAGCTGATGTACGGCGTGTTCCAGGAGAACACCTACTCGTCCGGCATCGACGTCTACACCACGATCGATTCCAAGGCACAGGAAGCCGCCTACCGCGCCGTGCGCGACGGCATCATCGACTACACGCGCCGCGCCGTCTATCCGGGCCCGGAAGACCAGGTCGAGCTGCCCGCCGACGTGGAAAAGGACGCCCAGGCGCTCGACGAGATCCTGGACGGCGTGCAGGAAAAGTCGCCCGACAGCGAAGACCTGCTTGCCGCCGTCGTGCTGGCCGCCAGCCCCACCGAAGTCACCGTGGCGCGCAGCGGGCGCGACATCATCACGATTTCGGACAAGAAAGCCCTGGCGGTTGTGGCCCGCGCGCTCAATCCCAAGGCCAGCGACAGCCAGCGCATCCGCCGCGGTTCCGTGGTCTACATCCACAAGAACGGCGACAACTGGGAAATCATCAACATGCCCGCGCTGCAGGCCGCGCTCGTGTCGATGGTGCCGCAGGATGGCGCCATCCGCGCCATGATCGGCGGCTTCGACTTCAACCGCGGTCACTTCAACCGCGTCACGCAGGCATGGCGCCAGCCGGGCTCGAACATCAAGCCGTTCGTCTACGCGGCCGCCCTGGAACGGGGCCTGACACCCGCCACGCAGATCTCCGACCAGCCCTTCATGCTGACGGCCGAGCAAACCGGTTCCAAGGCCTGGCAGCCCAAGAACGACGGCAACAAGTACGAGCCCATGCTCACCCTGCGCCAGGGTCTGATGCGGTCCAAGAACATGGTGTCGATCCGCATCCTGCAGGCGATTTCGCCGCAGTACGCGCAGGACTACCTGACGCGTTTCGGTTTCGACAAAGAGCGTTGGCCCGCCGTGCTGCCACTCGCGCTGGGCGCGGGCGGCGCCACGCCGCTGCAGGTCGTCAATGGCTATAGCGTGTTTGCCAACGGCGGCTACCGCGTCACGCCCTACCTCATCGACCACGTCACGGACCGCTCCGGCAACGTGCTGATGAAGACCCAGCCCGTCGTTGCGGGCGACGCGCAGGCACGCGCCATCGACCCGCGCACCGCCTGGGTCATGGACGACATCCTGCGCGACGTCACGGTCAACGGCACCGCCGCCCGCGCGCATCAGGTGCTCAAGCGCAACGACATCGGCGGCAAGACCGGCACCACGAACGATGCGGTGGACGTCTGGTTCTCGGGCTTCACACAAACGCTGGCCACCACCGTCTGGATGGGCTTTGACCAGCCCAAGTCGCTGGGCACCAACGAGTTCGGCAGCGGCCTGGCGCTCTCCACCTGGCTGGACTACATGCAGCCGGTCTTGAAGGACGTGCCGCAGGCCAAGCCGGCGCCGCGTCCCGACGGCCTGCTGGTCGACAACGGCGAGTACTACTTCTCCGAATTCCCGCCCGGCCAGGCGGTGGCCTCGCTGGACCTGTCTTCCGGCGACGCGCTGACCGACTTCCTGAACAACAACCGCTCGACCGACGGCGTCGACACCTCGGTCAAGCCGTTGCCCCCCGGCGGCGCCATGGCCCCCCAAGACAGTCCCATCCAGCCGCCGCTGATGCCGATCCCCGTGCCCCGTGCCGACGCCGCGCCGGTCCCCGTCCCGCAGGCGCAGGCCATGCCCGCCGCGGGCGGCGTGCAGACGCCGGCCGTCCCTGCCGCGGCTACGCCGGCCGACTCAGCCGGCGTAAGCGCCAGCGCCGTCACCAGCCCCGGCGCCGTGACCGCCCGGCCGCTGTAAGCGCCACGCAGCACGTAAAACGGGCGCCTGACGGCGCCCGTTTTTCTTTTCGGTCCGGCCCCGCGCTACTCGGCGGCCGCAGCCTCGGTCACGACCTCACGCGGCCACGCCTGCAAGGATTCCAGATTCAGAAAGGTGAAGTAGCCGGCGTTCCAGCCTTCGGTGTCGATGTGGTACACGTTGCCCAGCGCCAGCGGCGACGCCACCGGGGTGTGTCCCGCCACCACCGCCCTCACGCCCAGAATGCCGGTGCGGTCCATTTGGCGCAGGCGGTCGCGCGACCACTGGCATGCCGCGCTGGTGCGTTTGTAGCGGTCCTGCAACGCGGACTCCAGCCGGGGCCAGAACAGCACTGGGCAGTCGGCATGCAGCAGCCCGACCGCGCCCGACGACGTTTCCACCTCGATGGCGATCGGCAGCCGCGTAAAGGCCTCGGCAAACACCTCTTGCCGCTCGGCTGGCAGATCCAGAAACCAGCCGCCGCCGTAGCCCCGCCAGTTCTTCACGTCCACCTGCCCCGTGCGCACGTGGCGAATAGCGTAGTCCTCGTGGTTGCCTTGCACCGCATAGAACCAGGGCTTCGCCAGCCAGTCCAGCGCGGCCTCGTTCTCGGGCCCGCGATCCACCAGATCGCCCACGGAAAAAAGCCGGTCGCGGGTGGGGTCGAACCCCAATTCATCCAGCGCCTGTTGCAAGCGCGAAAAATGTCCATGTACATCGCCTACCGCGAAATCGCGGCCGGACGCGTTGCGCGGGACCTTGAGAAAACGCTGCTCCATGATGATTCGGGAATACCGCAAGGAAAAATCTGACCCCTCTTTTTAACCCGCTTTGATCCGTCCCCGCGGCCAGCCTCGTTACCGAAAGGGTCAAATAGCGTTACGAGAATCGGTCTTGTTCGTGATAATGTTTTCTCCTTTCCCGCACTGCCCTGAAAGGAGCGGCGCCAAGCCGCTTCCCGCCGTCACCATGACCGCCGCGTCCACCATCAAAACCTGGTATCTGGTCCACAAATGGACCAGTCTGGTTTGCACCATTTTCCTGCTCATCATCTGTCTGACCGGGTTGCCGCTCGTGTTCCATCACGAGATCGAGCATTGGCTCGACGACGGCAAACCGCTGTCGCAGGTGCCCGCCGGCACACCGCCCGCCAACCTCGACAAGCTCGTGGCCAACGCCCAGGCGATGTACCCGAACGAAGTCGTAGACTACCTGTCCTTCGACCCGGACGAGCCGCAGGTCTTCGTCGGCATGGCGAAGACGCCGGGTGACGGGCTGGCCTCGGGCCACGCGATCCGCATGGATGCCCGCACGGGCGACGTGCTGCTCGATGGCCCGCTTTATACCGAAGACAAGTTTTCGTTCATGGGCATCATGCTGGCGCTGCACGTGGACCTGTTCGCGGGCCTGACCGGCGAGTTGTTCCTCGGTTTCATGGGGCTGCTGTTCTGTGTCGCCATCGTGTCGGGCGTCGTGCTGTACGGCCCCTTCATGAAGAAGCTGGAATTCGGCACGGTGCGCGCCACGCGCTCGACACGCCTGAAATGGCTGGACCTGCACAACCTGCTGGGCATCGTGACGCTGGTCTGGGCACTGGTCGTGGGCTTGACCGGCGTCATCAACGAGCTGTCCACGCCGCTCTTCCGCCTGTGGCAGTCCACCGAATTGCCGCGCGTGCTGGAACCCTACAAGGGCCAGCCCATCCCCACGCAACTCGCCTCGGCGCAATTGGTGGCCGACACCGCGCGCAAAGCCATGCCCGGCAACGAAGTGTCGTTCATCTCCTTCCCCGGCAATGCATTCGGCAGCCCGCAACACTTCATCGCCTGGATGCGCGGCGACTCGCCCCTGACGTCCAAGCTGAACACGCCCGTGCTGATCGACGGCCGGACTGGCGCGCTGACGACCGTGGCGAAAATGCCGTGGTACCTGACCGCGCTGGAAGTCTCGCGTCCGCTGCATTTCGGCGATTACGGCGGCCTGCCGCTCAAGATCATCTGGGCGCTGCTGGACCTCGTCACCATCGTCGTGCTGGTGAGCGGACTGTATCTGTGGCTGGCCCGCCGCCGCGCCACCGAAGCGCGCATCAACGAACTCATCAAGAAACACCAGGCCGCCGCGGCCCCGCAAAGGACACCCGCATGAGCCATTCGACGGGTAAAGGCAGTCGCGGCTTCCTGTTCGTGTGGGGCGTGCCGATCCTGCTGGGCGCGCTCAGCATCTTTGGCCTGCTGGCGGCCCTGCTGGGCACCGGCGCGTGGCACTGGGCGTCCTGGACCGCCCTGAGCATCCTGCTCGTGGTCATCGTGCGGTACTGGGTGTTCCCGCTCAGGCACTAGCCAGGGACGTCACGGCCGGCCGCAGCTCGCCGGCCGCCGTCCATTCTGCGCTACGCGAACTTCTCGGGGTCCGGGCCCAGGCGCGGGCCTTCCTTGATGCCGTCGATCGCGGCCATGTCCGCCGGCGACAGTTCGAAGTCGAACACGTCGATGTTCTCGCGGATGCGCTCCGGCGTGACGGACTTCGGAATCACGACCAGGTTGTGCTGCAAATGCCAGCGCAGCGTCACCTGCGCCGGCGACTTGCCGTGCTTTTGCGCCAGGTCCAGGATCACCTTTTCCTTCGTGATGTTGCCCTGCGCCAGCGGGCTCCAGGACTCGGTCACGATGCCATGCCGCGCGTGAAATGCCCGCAGCGCGTTCTGCGTGAACCCCGGATGCAGCTCGATCTGGTTGACCGCGGGCGTGACGCCGGACGCGTCGATCAGGCGTTCCAGGTTGGCCTGCGTGAAGTTCGATACGCCAATCGCGCGCGCGCGGCCGTCTTCCTTCATCTCGATCATCGCCCGCCAGGCGTCCAGAAACTTCTCGCTGCCCGCGACCGGCCAATGGATGAGGTACAGGTCCACGTACGCCAGCCCCAGCTTCTCCAGGCTTTCGTCGATCGCCTTGTGCGCGTCGTCGTAGCCGTGCTTGTCGTTCCAGAGCTTGGTGGTGATGAACAGGTCCTTGCGCGCCACGCCCGCCGATCGCAAGCCCGCGCCCACGCCCGCCTCGTTGCCATAGATGGCCGCGGTGTCCACCGACCGGTAACCAGCCGCCAGCGCTTCCTTCACGCTGGAGGCTGCCTGATCGTCCGGCACTTGCCAGACGCCCAGGCCCAACTGCGGAATCTTGCCTCCGTCGTTCAATTTCACTGCGGGTACCTTCGCCATAAGACCCTCCGTAGCAAGCGACGCGACTCCGGCGCGGCGAAAACGTGCCCGGTCGCGCAACCAGGGGAGCAGCCGGCCGGACCCCCGATTGGAAGAGAAAGAAACGGGCCCGACGTGCTGCGCCCGTATCGCCAAACCAACTTGAAGCCCCTGGTTCAGGCCCGCCCGAACCAGGGGTTATCCCTCAAATAGTACCGCTGGTGCCCCATAATGCCCTGCAAACGGCTTAGCTCCCCAGGCGGAGCCGGCCTCAACCACTGCATCCAGAACATGAATTCTCCTGAAACGCGGCCCGGCAAGGGCGGCGGCCTTGCCACGCTTCGCACCCTGTTTCCCTACCTGTGGCCGCCCGGCAGGACCGGCCTGAAGGTCCGCGTCGTGGCGGCGTTGCTGTGCCTGTTCGCCGCCAAGGCCGCAACCGTCTACGTGCCCCTGCTGTACAAACAGGCGGTGGACGAACTGGGCAAGGGCGCGCCCGGCACGGTGACCGTGCCGCTGGGCCTGATCCTGGCCTACGGCACCGCCCGCGTGCTCTCGCTGCTGTTCTCCGAACTGCGCGACGCCATCTTCGCGCGCGTCGGCCAGCATGCGATCCGCTCGGTCGGCATGCAGATCTTCCGGCACCTGCACGGCTTGGCGCTGCGCTTTCACCTGGCGCGGCAGACCGGCGGACTGAACCGCGCCATCGAACGCGGCACCAAGGGCATCCAGACCCTGCTGTCGTTCCTGCTCTTCAACATCCTGCCCACGTTCTTCGAAATCAGCCTGGTCTGCATCGTGCTGTGGAAGATGTTCGACGGCTGGCTGGCGCTGGCCACCGGCGCCACCGTCGTGCTCTACATGGCCTACACGCTTGCCGTGACGGAATGGCGCGCCAAGTTCCGGCGCCAGATGAACGAAACCGACTCCGAAGCCAACACCAAAGCCATCGAGAGCCTGCTGAACTACGAGACCGTCAAGTATTTCGGCAACGAAGAACACGAGGCCCGCCGGTACGACGCCTCACTCACCCGGTACGAACGCGCCGCCGTGCGCAGCCAGGTGAGCCTGTCGATCCTGAACGTCGGTCAGGCCCTCATCATTTCCTCGGGGCTGACGCTGGTGATGTGGATGGCGGCCAACGGCATCGCCGAGGGCCGCTACACGCTGGGCGACTTCGTGCTGGTCAACACCTACCTGTTGCAGCTCTACACCCCGCTCAGTTTCTTCGGCTTCATCTACCGTGAAATCAAGCAGGCGCTGATCGACATGGAGCGCATGTTCGAGCTGCTGGGCCAGGACCGCGAAGTCGCGGACCGTCCCGGCGCCACGCCGCTGCAGGTCTCCGGCGGCGCGGTCGAATTCCGCGACGTGCACTTCGGCTATGACCCGCGGCGCGCCATCCTGAAGGGCGTCAGCTTCTCGATTCCCGCCGGCAAGACGGTGGCCGTGGTGGGCACGTCGGGCGCGGGCAAGTCTACGATTTCGCGCCTGCTGTTCCGCTTCTATGACACCGACAGCGGCGCCATCCTGATCGACGGCCAGGACGTGCGCGACGTCACGCAGGCCAGCGTGCGGGCTGCCATCGGCGTCGTGCCGCAGGACACCGTGCTGTTTAACGACACCATCCGCTACAACATCGGTTACGGCCGGCCGGGCGCCACGGACGCCGAAATCGAGGCCGCGGCCAGGCTCGCGCACATCCACGACCTGATCCTGACCATGCCGGACGGCTACGGCACGATGGTCGGCGAGCGCGGCCTGAAGCTGTCGGGCGGCGAAAAGCAGCGCGTGGCAATTGCCCGCACCATCCTCAAGAATCCGGCCATCTTCCTGTTCGACGAGGCCACCAGCGCGCTCGACACCCACACGGAACGCGAGATCCAGGCCAACCTGCGCGAAGTCAGCCAGGGCCGTAGTACGCTGATCATCGCGCACCGCCTGTCCACGGTGGCGGACGCGGACGAGATCATCGTGCTGGCCGATGGCCGCATTGTCGAACGCGGCCGCCATCCGCAACTGCTGGCCCAAGGCGGCATCTACGCCGGCATGTGGGCCCGCCAGCAGGAAAGCGCCCGGTCGGCGCCGGCGGATTGACAAGCCGCGCCCCCTGTCCGAACATCGCACCCTTTGATTTCCAGGCCTCCCATGCAGGATTCCCCCACCCTCCCCGAAGTCCGCGTCTGCGCGGCCGGCGACCTGGTCAACGGCGGCCTGGGCGTCAAGGTGCCCATAACCGATGGCGCGGGCCGCACCACCGCCTTCTTCGTGCGCTACCAGGACCGGGTGCACGGCTACCTGAACCGCTGCGCCCACGTCGGCGTCGAACTGGACTGGGAAGGCAGCTTCTTCACGCGCGCCGGCGACCTCATCATGTGCGCCCGCCACGGCGCCACCTACCAGCCCGACACGGGCCTGTGCGTGGGTGGCCCCTGTAGAAACGGACGCCTGACCGCGCTGGACGTGACCGAGCGCGACGGCAGCGTCTACTGGCAGCCCGCGGGCAAGGTCCGTCCGGCGGACGCCGACGCCTGATCGATTCCGGCGTGGCGCCAAGCGCCGGATTTGCGCCCGGCGTTACGCCCGCGCCGCCACCACCTGCCCCGGCTCTGCCCGCTCGGCATAACGCCGCGCCAGCACCGCGCAAACCATCAGCTGCATCTGGTGAAAGATCATCAGCGGCAACACCACCACGCCCATCTGCGACGTGCCGAACAGCACGGTCGCAAGCGGAATGCCGGACGCCAGCGACTTCTTCGATCCGCAGAACACCAGCGTAATCTCGTTCTCCTTGCTCAGCCCCAGCTTGCGGCTGCCCCACGTCGTGATCCCCAACACCGCCCCCAGCAACACCGCGTTCACCAGCACCATGGTCGCCAGGTCGATGGCGGGGAACGCATGCCAGATGCCCTGCGCGACGGCCTCGCTGAACGCGGTGTAGACGGCCAGCAGGATCGAGCTGCGATCCACCTTGGATAGCGTGCGGCTGTTGCGCAGCGCCCATGCCCCGATCCACGGCCGCAGCAGGCTGCCCACCGCGAACGGCAGCAGAAGCTGCAGCAGGATGCGTCCGGCGTCGGCCAGCCCATGACCGCCGCCCTGGCGATGCAGCAGCACCGCCACCAGCAGCGGCGTCAGCACGGTGCCCAGCAGATTGGAGGCTGTCGCCGCGCAGATCGCGCCTGGCACGTTGCCGCGCGCCATGGACGTGAACGCGATCGACGACTGCACGGTGGACGACAGCGTGCAGACGAACAGCACGCCGATCCACAGCGACGGTGTCAGCAGCCCGGGAAACAGCGCGCGCAGGCCCAGGCCCAGTGCGGGAAACAGCAGAAAGGTGCAGGCCAGGATCAGCCCGTGCAGGCGCACATCCTTCACGCCGGACACGATGGCGTCCGTGGACAGCCGCGCGCCGTGCAGGAAGAACAGCAGCGAAATCGCCACGTTGCTCGCCACCATCATGAAGGTGGCGCCCTTGCCCACGGCCGGGAAAAAGCTGGCGAACGCCACGGTGGCGATCAGGATGAGCGTGAACTGGTCGGGCAGGAAGCGGCGCATGGCAAAGGCAAATCCGGAAAATTTCGCCCACTATAGGCGCGGCCCTTGCCATCGTGAAGGCCACTGGGTACTTTAACTGTCATCGGAAATTCCTATGACCGCGTCCCAACCATGCTCAATCCCCTCTGGCTCAAGACCTTCGCGGCAGCCGCCGGCGCGCCCAGCTTCACCGAAGCCGCGCGCCGGCTGGGGTTGACCCAGCCCACCGTCAGCGAACACATCCGCCAGCTCGAACAGGCCGTGAATCGGCGCCTGTTCCAGCGCGATACCCATTCGCTCGCGCTGACCAGCGATGGACGCAGCCTGCTCGTGCATGCCGAGATCATCCTAACCGCGCACGAAAAGGCCGAGCGCCTCTTCGACGCGCCCCGCCTGCGCGGCCGGATCCGGCTGGGCACCTCGGACGATCTGGCGATGGGTCCCCTGCCCGATGTCCTGGCGGCGTTTCGCCTGGCGCATCCCGAAGTCGAGCTGGACCTGACCATCGGCGTCACCAGCGACCTCTACAAGCTGCTGGAGGACAACCGCCTGGACGTGATGATCGGCAAGCGCCGGCGCGGCGACCGCCGCGGCCAGACGTTGCACAAGGAAGCGCTGCTGTGGCGCGCCAAGGAGGGCCTGCGCGTCGTTCCCGACGAGCCCCTTCCGTTGATCCTGTTGCGCGAGCCCAGCGTGACGCGCACGCTGGCGCTCGACGCGCTGGCCCGTGCGGGCCGCAGCTGGCAGATCGTCTGCACCAGCACCAGTTACGCGGGCTGCCAGGCGGCCGCGCGCGCGGGATTGGGCATCACCGTGCAGCCCTCGCACCTGTCCACCGCAGGCCTGTCGGCGCCCGCGGGCGCGGCCAACCTGCCGGCCCTGCCGCCCGTGGAATTCATCGTCATCTCGGCCCCCGCGCCGGGCAAACCCACTCGCGCGCTGACCGAGATCCTGATGCGCAGCACCCTGACCTGACGGACCTCTATTGCGACGCGGACCGCGTGTGCTCGACGCTGCCGTGCAGCGCCTGCGGCTGCTTGAGCAGGTTCAGGATCGGGCACCACGCCTCCACCGCCTCGTGCACGGCGCGCACCGCGTGCTCGTCCGCCGGCGACACGATGTGCGCCGTGTAGCGGATGTTGTGCGGAAAGAACGGCACCGCCTCGTAACCCGGCTTGCCGCCGCGCGGGTCCAGGTCGCCTTCGATCGACACCTCCAGCGATTCCAGCGGCAGTTCCAGCTCCGCCGCCTTGATGAGAAAGATGTGCGTCAGGCAACTGCCCAGTGATCCCAGCAGCAGTTCGGGCGAACTCGGCCCCAGGTCGTACCCCGCGAAATCGGCGGGGCTGTCGCTCACCACCTGATGATCGCGGATGCGGATGCGCCGCACGCCGCTGCGCCCTTCCGCGCTGACGTGCGCGCGCAGCTTCACCGGCTCGACGGTCTTCGGATCGCGCCCGTTGCGCAGCAATACGGCGGCGCGCTTCTGGTCCAGATACTCGTTCAACGTACTCATCTTGCAGACCTCGCTTGGAAGAAAACGTGCGAAGGACGCGCGGCTCAGTGGCGCCGCAGGTCGGTCATGGCGATGGGTGCACGGTCCATCGCCAGCAGAATCTCGCCCAGGCCGCTCGCGTTGCCGGCCTCCATGCGCCCGCCCGGCCCGCAGACGTCGTCGGCGCTAGTCCACGCCGGCGCGGCGTGCGGCAGCAGGCGCGCGCGCAGCCAGCCGCGGCGGTCCACCAGGAACTGCGCGCCCGCCAGGCCATCCGGCGGCACGCCCGCAGCCAAGGCATAGGCGTCCCACGCCGCGGGGTCCGCCGCCACGCAATCGGCATCCGTTGCGCCCGTGCGGCCACGCGTCAGCGCCACCGTCAACAGGCGCGGATCCTGCGGTTCGGCCGGCGCACCTGCCGCCTGCGCCACGACGCGCACGGGCAAGCCGCGCAGACCGGTGAGCCGGCTCGCGCGGCCGTCCCTGCAGGTCAGCGCCACGACCGGCGCGGAAATCGCCGGCATGCCCGCGCCACCGCTCGTCCCATAGGCATGCAGGCGCAGGAAGTCCAGCACCTGCCAGGTCTCGTCCGGCCGCAGCGCGGCGTCCAAGCCGTGCACGGCGGGTTCGCCCGGCGCATACCCGCCGTGGGCCAGCCGCCAATACAGCTCGCCTTCCAGCCGGTTGTCGAACAGCGCCGCGCCCAGCACGCTCGGCCACACGGGCAAACTGGCCGCGAGCGGCCCACGCCCATCCGCCGCCGCGCCGTGGCACGACGCGCAATGCTGCGCGTACAGCCGGCCGCCTTGCAGCACGTTCGCGTCAGAAAACGCCAACGGCGAACGTTGATAAGACGTGTCCCGCGCCTCGGTCAGCAGCATGCGCGGCGGTGGCCAGCTCGTCGCCAGCGCCAGCGCGGCGGCAACCGCCAGCAGCGCCAGGCGCCATCGCCGCGCGAACAGGGCGGCCACCAGCAATGCCACTGCCACTGCGCTCTGCGCCAGCGCCTGCCACAGCCGGTTCCAGGTGTGCGGACTAACAGGCAGGTCCGGGTCGTACCGCCAGGCAAACGGCCAGGACACCAGCGCCAGCGCCTCCGCAGGCTGGCGCCAGATCGACAGAGCAAGCAGCGAAACCAGCAGCCCCAACGCGCCCATCGCGGCCGCGACGCCGCGCCGCCACGCCGGTCTGGCGGCCGCAGCCACCTCGCCCGCGCGGCTGTGCAGCCATGCCGCGGCCAGGCCTGCCAAGAGCAGGATGGCCGCCAGCCCCAGCGCCAGATGTCCCACGCGCGAACCCAGCAATCCGGGCAGCCCCGGCACCGCGTGCCAAGCCAAGGCCAGCAGCACGGCGCACGCCACGAGCGCCCCCGCCGCGACCCACGGCAGGCGCAGGGCAGCGCCCCGCCCTGCCCCGGCCGCATTGCCCGCCACCGCCGACCACACCATCAATGCGCCGCCCGCCACGGCGGCTGCCATCGCAAGCCCCGCCGCGCTCACCACGTCGCATCCAGCCCCAAGAGGGCCAGCGCGCGATGCCGCAACGCCGCCAACCGCGGATCGCCCCGATGGCGCGGGTACGGCAGGTCATTGACGATCTCGTCCTTGATGCGCGCGGGCCGTTCGCTCAGCACCACGATGCGCGACGCCATGAACAGGGCCTCCTCGACGTCGTGAGTGACCAGCAAGGCGGTAAAGCCCGATCGCTGCCACAGCTCCACCAGCTCCGACTGCATGGCGATGCGCGTCAGCGAATCCAGCTTGCCCAAGGGTTCGTCCAGGATCAGGATGCGCGGGTCGTTCACCAGCGCGCGCGCCAGCGCCGCGCGCTGCGCCATGCCGCCCGACAGCTGATGCGGATAGGCCTGGCTGAACGCCGCCAGTCCCACCCGTTGCAGGGCATCGTCCACACGGTGCCGCTGCGTCTTCAACAGGCCCCGCGCCTGCAGGCCCAGCGCCACGTTGTTCCAGACCGTGCGCCACGGATACAGCGTCGGGTCCTGGAAGACCACGATGCGCGATGGCGACGGCCCCGCAATCGCCGCGCCGTCGGCCAGCAGGTCTCCGTGCGCCGGCGGTTCCAGCCCCGCCACCAGCCTCAGCAGCGTCGACTTGCCGCACCCACTGGGACCCAGCAACGCGACGAATTCGCCGGGTTTGACATCCAGGTCGATGCCGTCGAGCACTGGCAGCGCCGCGCCGTCCAGATCGAAATGATGATCCACGCCACGCACCGCCAGCGCGGCCCCGCGCGCGCCGGCAGACGGGGCGCTGGCGTGCGCCGTTGCAGTAGCTACCATTTCACGACTCCCTTCTGCCAGGCCAGGAGACGGTCGCGGCCCAGGAACAGCAACGTGATCAGCCCGGAGAACACCAGCGCCATCACGATCAGCGCGCCGTACATGTTGGCGTACGAGGCCCAGCCCTGCGCCCAGGACAGATACCATCCCAGTCCCGACTTCACGCCCATCATCTCGGCCGCCACCAGCACCGAGAACGACGCGCCCAGCCCCATGAACAGGCCCACGAACACCTGCGGCAAAGCCGCCGGGATCGCCACGCGCAGCACCAGAAACCATTCATTGGCGCCCATCGTGCGCGCCACGTCGTAATACGCGCGGTTCACACCCGCCACGCCGGACCACGTCAGCACGGTCACCGGAAACCACGTCGCCAGCGCAATCAGGAACACGGCCGCGGACCAACTGGAGGGAAAGAAGAAGAACGCCATCGGCAGCAGCGCCGTCGACGGCACGGGTCCCAGAAACCGCAGCACGGGATGCACCCAATACCCCAGCCCGCGCGACCAGCCGATCGCGACACCTGTCAGAAACCCGGCCGCCGCGCCCAGCACGAAGCCGTTTGCCAGCAGCCACAGCGAATTGACGAGGCTATCGGCCAGGCGCTTATAGTCCGACACATAGACCTCGATCAGCGACTGCGGCGGCGCGAAGAATGGGCTGGGCAGCAGCGCAAGCTTGGCCGTCGCCACCTCCCATGCGCCCACCGCCACCGCCAGCGCCAGCAGCCACGGCCCGGCCCGGTGCAGCGCGCGGATCGGCCGCAGCCGCGCCGCGCCCGACACGGCGGCCAGCAGCAACAGAATGGCCAGCGCCAGAGCCGCCACGCCGAACTCCCGCGTGTATCCCCACGACGTGAAGCCGACCTCCACGTTGGGCCACGCGAGCGTGATGCCGCCCACGGCTGCCCACAACGCCGCGGCGGCCACGCCCGTCTTCCATAGCCGCCAACCCACGGCGCCGGGCGCATGGCCCGCAGCGCCCACCGTCAACACATCAGCCGAGGACATTGGGCACCACCGCTTGCGCGTACTTGTTGATGTCCAGGCTGGCGCTGAGAACCTTGATGGTCTTCAGGTCCTTGGCGTACCCCACGATCTCCTCGCGCAGCGCCGCGCCGGTCGAGGCGTGGCCGTGGCTATGGCTGCGCAGGATCGCGGCCACGCGCTCGGGCGGCACCTTGCCGGGCACATACGGCGCAAAGATGCGCGCGGTCTCGTCGGGATTCGATGCCGTCCAGCGCTGCGCGTCGATCACCGCGCGCGCGATGGCCGCCGCCGACTCGGGATCCTTGCGCACCAGGTCGCCGCGCAGGCCCAGCACGCAGCAGGTGCGGTTCTCGTAATCGCCCTCGATGTTGGTGGCCACCTCGCGCAGCTTGTTGTCCTCGCGCAGGGTGTAGATCAGCGGATCGTCGCCCGCAATGGCATCCACCTCACCCTTTCTCAGCACCTCGCCAAACAGGTCCTGCGGATACTGACGCCAATCCACCGATTCGGGATCAATGCCCAATTGCGCCACACGGATCGCGAAGAAATTCTTCACGGGGCTGGCCTGATCGGACACGGCCACGCGGCGGCCCTTCAGATCGTTGACGGACTTGATGGGCGAATCCTCGGCCGTGAGCAGCCGCATGCAGCCGCCGTGCGTGCCCACCGCCAGCTTCACGTCAAAGCCCTGCTCCAGCGGCTTGAGCCAGCGCAGCGCCATGCCGATGCCGCCATCGGCGTGACCCGTTGCAATCGCTTCCAGCAACTGGTCCGTGGACCCGCTGAAATTGATGCGTTCGACCTTGAGGTTGTATTTGTCGAAGAAGCCGCGCTCCAGTGCCACCGACACCGGCGACTGGCACACGGCGGTCTGGCTCCACGCGATCTTGAACGTGCGCGGCGCGGCATTGGCCGCCAGCACGCGCGAGCCCAGCATGCCCAGCGGCGCGGCCAACCCCGCGGCGCCAGCCGCGCGCAGCAGCGCGCGGCGAGAAATCCCGTGCGCCGCGGCGGCGCCCGAATGGACTTTCGTATTCATCAACCTTCCTTTTGAGAGACCCAGAATGGCGACGATTGCCAGGAGGCATCATCGGCCTGGGCTCAGGCGTTAGACAAATACAAAGTCGGGATAACAATATGGGCGCGCGCTCCCGGCGCGCGCGGGTCTACTCGGGCATCGGGTCCGGCACGCCGTCCGCATCGACGGACTTCACGCGGTCCAGGGCGTTGCGCGCAGCCGACATCGCTTCGATCGTGCTGCGAAACCGGCGGCTCACGAAAATCTCGAATGCCAGGCTTTCCGGCTCGGGCGCGGCCTGCTCCGCAGCGGGCTCCGCATCTTCGGCGGACGTCGCAGTTGCGGTGGTTTTCGCAGGCACGGCGGCCTTCACGGGTAGACGCCGCGTCTCCAGAAACGCACGCGGGGGGATGCGCCCCTCGGGCTGGGTCGCATACGCGACCACTGAAAATCCATTGATGATCTTCTCGGACATTGCGGTTTCCTTGGGCGCGTTCATGCAGGCGCACCGACACGTCCCACAACGGCCTGCCGCAAGAAAACTTAAGTGTGAAACGGCCGCGAAATCCCGCTCTTCACACCGTTATGCAAGCGACTCTATTTTGTCGACGCAAGCGCCTGCGCGCGCACGCGCACGCATGCCGCCACCTGCTCCAGAAGTGCGACAGATTGGCGTGCAGCGATTGGAAACCGGCATTGCGTTCGCGCGTCGCCTCGTCCATGCCCGAAAAAAACAACGGGCCCCATGAAGGGGCCCGTGTCGTACGAGTGCCGGTGAAATCCGATCAGGGCGCGAGCTTGAAGCCCAGGTCCACGCCCCACTTGTCGGTCTCGCGCAGCCATTTCGCGCCGCAATTCAGGCAGCGGAAGTGATCTTCGCGGCTTTCCTCCCGGCCCTTCTGCGTTGGGTTGGTAAATCCTTGATGTCCCAGGTGCGAATGCGGCGCAACGCCTGCAAGTCCTGGATTAATGCGTTGGCAAGCCAAACACATAACGCTCATTGATGCTTCCCCACAAACAGTGTTAGCAAATTGTAAGGGATTTCACCAATGTCTTTCTATTAAATCGGCGACATAGCAGGAACTAAATTGTTAACGTGATTAGCAAACAACGTTTTGTAACGCTGTCAGGCATGTGTCCAGGTGATAAGGCGAAGTTGACGGCATATCGGCGCGCGTCACGTTTCCATTTGTATCCAGACACTCATGCCAGCCGCCAGGGTGCAGGAAGCGGCTGCGAAAGCCGGCCAACGCCGTCTGCAGCGCGGGCAGATCGCCCATCACCGCCAGCGCCCGCAAGTATTCCGTCTGCGCCCAGATCCGGCGCGTAGCGTCGACCACGTTGCCGGACTCATCCAGCGATGCAATCACGCCTGCGGTATCGACACCATAATCGCGCGACCACTGCACGGCGCGCGGCAGCGACTCCGCAAGGTCCAGGCCTTCAAAAACCTGCGCAGATTCATGCACCAGCGACAGCCATTCAAACTGATGGCCGGGCTCCAGCCGGTTCCCGGCGCTGCCCTGCAAAGCTTCCGACACGCATTGCGTCGGCGCATGCACGAAGAACTGGCTGATGCCTTGGGCAAGCTCGCGCAGATGTTGCGCGAACCAGGCGGGCTCGGCCACCTGCGCCGCGGCCAGATAGGCTTCGGTCAGGTGCATCATCGGATTTTGCGCCGGCGGTTTCAGCGGCTGCGAGAAGTCCGCGCTCAGCGCCGCGTGATACAGCGAATCGTCCGTCTTGAAACGCGCCTCGATCGTGCGCGCCGTGGCCAGCATCAGCTTGCGCGCCGATGCGTTGCGGCTGCGCCTGAAATACGCGGAAGCGGCCAGCACAATGAACGCGTGCGTATACAGGTCCTGGGTTTCGTCCAACGGCTGCCCTTGCGCGTCAACGCTGTAGCGCCAGCCGCCGTGCTGGTCCTGGAACACGCGCCGCAGGGATTCGAACAACCGGTCCGCATGCTGCGCGGCGGCCTCGCCGGGCGCCTGCGCAAAGACATACAACTGGCGCGCACAGGCCATCGCGCGATAACGCGTCGCGGGCAGCGGTTCACCGCTGGCAGGATTTAGAGATTCGTAAGGCAGGCCGAGCGACTCGTTGAATCCGCGGCCCAACCACATGGGCAACACGACCGAATCAAAATGCGCCCGCAGCGCGCGGATATCATCCGCAAGAAAGGAATTGGTCTGTGCGGCAGTCATCTTGGAACGACGCATACCCGATGAGGGCCCCAGGTTTTGGAGCAGCAACGATAACCGAAATCGTCGTCGCCATCTCGAGAGTATCCGCCACGTGCTCATGCACACACAGACCGGTCGTGCCGATCAGCTCCGTCCAGGGTGCAAGCCCTATCGGAAGATATTTTCCTCTACCCAGTTTTGCGCGAAGATTTCCGCGCGATCACGAGCCTCGTCCAACGAAGCGCAGTTGCCCAAGTGGGAAAATGCGGCATCCACTTCGGTGCCGCCCTCAGCCGTAACCGTCAGCAATACGCCATATCCGCCGGTATCCATGGCCGCTGTGGAAACGTCGATCAGTACTTCCTGGTCACGATGCTGCATGTGCTACCTCCCAGTCGGTTACCTAAACGCGCGAACCACGCGTGACGTGCGAAGGGACAAAATTTCCCGCGCAAGACAATAGACCTGCAACCGTCACGCAAAGTTCATCTTACTGGCCGGACGCGGGGCCGGATACGTCCGAAAGATGTCAATTCGCACATTCCGTCTCAGGATATGCCTTGCCGCCCAGTGGCGAAGGCATCGAGCACGAAATACTGCGAAAACATTCGCAACCTTGCAGCAATCAGGCTGAAGTGGTCTGAATGAAGAATCTCGTGACTTGCGTAAAGCGGCGATTGCCGTACGGCCGCGATGATCGCAAAGGCCTAGCGCAAATGGATGGCGCCCGGCTCTTCCATGCGAAGCGAGAGCCTGCCCTTGTCGGTGATGAGCCAGCGGCCGTCGGGGCCGGACTCGATGCAGCGCAAGGTCTCCAGTGCTTGGGCGACGTGCGCGGGCACGTCGGTCTGGACCGCGCCGGGCTCGTTATTGTCGGCCACGACGCGCAGCCAATGTCCCAGTTCGCCCTTTTCGAAACGATGCAATGCCATGCGTGGTTCTCTCTTGAATTGCTCAACGATAGCATGCCGGTCAAGCCCCGCCGCCGCGTATCGCAGGCACTCAGGCCAGCAGGCGGGGCACTGACGACGCAAGCAGCGCAACGCCGGATATCGTCAACAGACCCAGTACAACGCGGCGAAACGCGACATCGCTGATGCCCACATAAACGCGCGTGCCCCATAGTGTCGGCACCAGCATCGCGGGCACGATCAGCGCGAACAGCGGCAGCATGTCGCGCGTGACCACACCGGTCAGCACATAACTCGCCATCGTGACCATCAGCATCGACAGGTTGAAGTTCTGGATCACTGCGCGCTGCACGTCGCGATCGAAGCCGCGCAAGGTGCACCACAACGTGGGAATCACGCCGGTAAAGCCGCCCAGTCCGCCCATGACGCCGCCAATGGCGCCGGCCACGCCATCGGCCACCTTGCCGCCCACCGTGATGCGCGGAATGCGCGCGGCGAACAGCATGATCGGGCACCAGATGGCGAGCAGCCCGCCGATGAAGGCCTTGAACACCAAGGGATCGAGATGCGGCAACACCTTCACACCCAGCGGAATGCCGAACAAACCGCCGACGATGAACGGCAGCAGATGCGCCATCGCAAAGCCCCGGCGCACGGTGAAGGCCGCCAGCAACTGCCCGGTCAGCGCGCCGAACACCGCCATCGCCGCGGCAAGCCGCGGGTCCACGGTCCAGGCCCAGAACGACATGGCCACCATGCCGAAGCCAAAGCCCGACAGGCCTTGCACAAAGCCCGCGGCCATTGCTCCGACCACGACCACTACATATAACGAGTCCATATCTGCAGCGCGTTCCGCATCACCGGCCGGCACCATTTCCGGCGCACGCCATTCTAGTGCGTTCTAGGAAGGACGCAGCGCAAGCGGCGAACGCCGCAGACGCGTGGCCAGCGCGGAGGCCGCCACGCTGGCGGCGATCAGGGCAAGACCGAGCGCGAGGTCCGCCGAGATGTGCTCGTGGAACACGACCGACGACACGATCAATCCGATCACCGGCACGCACAGCATCGCGATGGAGGTCGCGGCGGGCGGCAGCTTCTGCGTCATGCCCAGCACCACGATGAACGTCAGCGCCGTGGCGAGCGGTCCGGTGTACAGGATCAGCGGCCAAGCCTGCGCATCGCCCAGAAAGGTTGGCGCGCCGTCGCGCATCCATGCCAGCGCGGCCAGCGGGATCGTGGCCATCGCGGTTTGCCACGGAATCATGTCGGCGCCCAGGCGCACGTGGCGGTTGGCGCGCAACTGGATGATGTTGCAGGCCCAGGCAAACGACGCGCCCAGCAGCATCACGAGACCGATGACGGTATGCGCCTGCCACGGACTGAATGCGGGCGCCACGATGACGCCGATGCCGGCGTAGCTGAGCGCTGTCGCCAGCCATTGGCCTAACGACAGGCGTTCCTTCAGGATCAGCGATGACAGCGGGATCACCCAAATGGACGTCGCGTAGGCGATGACCGAGGCGCGGCCGGGCGCCACATACTGCAACGCCCACAGTGCGAGCGCGGTGAACGCGCCCATCTGCAGCAGGGCCACGCCCGCCACCAGCGGCCATTCCTGGCGCGTCGGCAGACGCAGGCGTCCCAGCACCGCAAGCACCAGCACGCTGATCAGCGCGGCGGATCCGAATCGGCTGGCTGCAAGCCATAACGGGCTCATGTGCGCCAAGCCCAGCTTCATGACGGGCCAGTTTCCGCCCCAGATGGCAACCGCCCCCGCGAGCGGGAGGAACTTGCGAAGACTGCCTTGCTGACTCATTACCACCCTGCTCTGCCGCTGATTATTCTGCGTTTCGGCCATATGACCGAAGGACGGAACAGTCTATAGGGTAAACCCCAGCATTTTTCACCGCTTTCTGCGCTCATAACCGGCATACTCGGCACAGATGCACTGCCAACCCGCCGCCACAAGGTGACTTATGCCGGAAATCAACCTGGATGCCACCGACATCCGTATCCTCAACGAACTTCAGCGCGATGCGCGGCTCACGAACGTTGAGCTGGCCGCTCGCGTGAACCTGTCCGCATCGCCGTGCCTGGCGCGCGTGCGTCGACTGGAAACCGAAGGGCTCATCGATCGGCGGGTCACGCTGCTGAACGCGCGCAAACTGGGTCTGAAGGTCAACGTCTTCATCCAGATCTCGCTGGACAAGCAGCGCAAGGCCGCGCTGGACGTGTTTGAACGCGAGATCGCAGTGCTTCCCGAAATCATGGAGTGCTACCTGATGTCCGGCGACGCGGACTACCTGATCCGCGCGCTGGTACCCGATGTCGATGCGCTGGAAAGACTGATCGTCGAACACATCACGCGCATCCCCGGGGTGGCAAGCATCCGTTCCAGCTTTGCCCTCAAGCAGGTGCTCTACACCACCGCCGTGCCGCTTGCCTGACGCCGCATCTGGTATCCATCCGACGCTTGCGGGATTGCGGCGGCAAGCCCACAATGAAAACGCCTGACGCCGGCTTTTTCCCGATCGGCGCCAGCATCCCTCCCATCGCTTAGCAAGGAGCAAACCATGCCCGAAACCGAATGGTTCCCCGGCAATTCGCTACCCGATCGTCAGGGTTACTTTGAAGTGGAGTTCGCCACCGGCGAAACCGAAATCACGCGCTATGGCATGTTGGGCTGGGAGCCCGAAGAAGAGCGCGGCCACATCCTGCGCTGGCGCGGGCTGGATCCGAACATCGAGCAAGCCGAGATCGATCGCGAAGCAGCCTTGCGCAATAGCAGCGACAACGTGATCGGCTGACCAGCCGGCACAACCTGCGCGGCGGGTCCATCCCGCCCCACAGCAAAACAAAACGCCGCGGAAGAATCCGCGGCGTTTTGACTGGGCGCTTACCCGATCAGCGGTCGAGTTTCGAGATCTTCGTGCCCGCGAGCGACACGCCGGCCATCAGGCCACCGTTGTTCATCACGAAGCCCACCACCGGCTGCTGAGCCGTGTTGGTGTCGATGCGGCCATTGGCGCCGATGTTGACCACCGCCACCGTCGCGTCCGCACCCACGGTCCAGCCGCTGCTGTTGCGGAACTTGTTCAAGGCGTCATCCGTCATGAAGAGCAAAACCATGGCCTTCGACTGCGCGCCGGCCTGGAAGCCGATCGAGCCCGCCGTCGTGCTGTAGTAGCCCGCATTCTGGCCACCCACGCGCAGCACGCCCTTGCCGTGTTCGGCGCCGACGATGAAGCTGCCGCTCAGCACGTCGGGAAATACCAGCACGCCCTTGGCGCGCGCCACCAGATCCTTGGATTGGGGAGCGGCTTCGTACAGCTTGGCGAGCGTGGCGTTGGCCGCGCTGTTCATCGACTGCCGTTGTTCGGACGTCGAGGCGGCCGGCGACTTGCTAGGCGTGGTCGTAGTGCAACCCGCAAAAACCAAGCCGGCGGCGCCGATGGCGATGGCCATGCCGGTGCGGCGCAGAACAGGAAAAGTGTCGAACATGGAGCTCTCCTTTTGTTGTCATACAGGGACAACTGTACCGGGCATTCCAGATCCGACAAGTCAAACGAATGTGATAAACGAAACAAAACACTAGCGGGCGCTAGAGAATTCCGTAGCGAGGTTCACCGGTGTGCTCGTCCACCGACAGGATGCCGGAGAGCACCAGCTCGGCATGGCGCCGCGCAATGGCGGGATCGTTGAAGGTCACGAACCGGGGCAGCGACCATCGCCGCGCAGCCGCCTCACTGCCGTTGCGGCACACCAGTATCTCGATGGCCAGCACGCCGCTCTTCAAGTCGACGACTTCGCATTGCACTTGAAAACCGTCGATATGACGCTGTGGCCACCCACTCATGCTGCACCTATGAATTACGACTACCCGGCCGCAATATGCCCCAAAGAAAAAGGCTTGAAAAGCAGTGTTTTTCAGGGGTAAAAACGTACTAATCCACATAGTGCCGAGGCATCTTGAAGTTCGTAAAAATGCGCTCCAAAGCGGCCGTTTTCGCACCCTGCCTTCAAACCGGCAATCGCCGGACATTCCACCCCTCCACCGACGCTCATGACCACACCTGTCTTCGAACCCGATACCGCTCCACTGGAAGTCCTGCCTCGTGATCTGTCCGCCTACCGCGAAGGCAACACCGGCATTCCCTACGTGCACCGCTTCGAATCCGGCAAGCCCGGGCCGCACGTGCTCATCAACGCCATCACGCACGGCAACGAGATCTGTGGCATGGTCGCCGCCACGCATCTGCTGGACACAGGCGTGCGTCCGAAGATCGGCACGCTGACGGTCAGCTTTGCCCACGTCGAGGCCTACGAGGCTTTCGACATTGACCGTCCTTACGACAACCGCCAGCTCGTCCACAACCTGAACCGCATCTGGTCCGCTGCCATGCTCGACGGCGCTGAAGACAGCCCCGAACTGCGCCGCGCCCGCGAAATGCGCCCCATCCTGGACGCCGCGGACTTCGTGCTGGACATCCATTCCACGCGCGCACCCGTGCAACCGTTCTGGGTCTACAACGAGATGGACCGCAACACCGCGCTGGCCGCGGCCGTCGGTTCGCCGCAGGTCCATCTGGTCATGCCGCAAGACAAGTTTCCAGGCACCGGCGTCATGGGCTACGGGCATCACGGTGATCCGCTCTCGAACAGCGGCGGCGCGCTCGTTGTTGAATGCGGCCAGCATTTCGCCCGTTCCGCCGCCGAGCTGGCCACCGACGTCACCCTGCGCTTTCTGGCGCATCTGGGATTGATCGACACGCCGGCCGGCACGCCGGCCCCGCCCACGCCGCAACGCTATCGCCTGCTGGAGGTCCACATGGTGAAGTCCGAAGACTTCACCTTCACGCGCCCCGTCATCGGCTTCGAAACCTTTGACAAGGGCGAGTTGATCGCGATGAACGGCACGGAAGAAATCCGCTCCCCGTGCGATGCATGCACGATCTTCATGCCCACGCGCATGCCGATCGTCGGTCGCGAAGCTGTGTACCTGACGCAGGCGATTTGACGTAGAGGATTCGAGGCGGGTGAGTCGAACCCGCCGTCTTCAAAGATCCGGTATCAGGCGCTTGCCCATGCTGACGACCGCGTCCTCCTGAAACCCCAGGCTGTCGTAGAAGCGCTTCACCGCGATGTTGTCGGATCGGATCAGCAGGTTGATCTTCGGACACCCCATCTCCAGCAGCTTGCGCTCAACGGCCCGCATCAGCGCCGTGGCGAAACGATGCCGCCGATGTACGGGCGAAACGGCCAGGTAATTGATCCAGCCGCGGTGACCGTCGTAGCCCCCCATCAACGTAGCCACGATCTCGCCGTCCAGCACGCCCACCAGAAACAGATCGGATTGCACCGTCATCTTGCGCGCAATGTCCTTGCGCGGATCGTTCCACGGACGCGTCAGCCCGCAGGCTTGCCACAGCGCGATCAGCGCCGTCTCGTCGGATGGATGAAAAGGCCGGATGGCGAGGTCTTGATGAGACATGCTTCATTCCTTGTGATGAAAGAACGAAGGCCTTGCGATACGCCTCGGACGCGGGAAATCCTGAAAACAAAAAAGCCACGAGGGTATCGTGGCCTTCTGAAATAAGCGCCGGACAATCGGCGCCCGAACACGGCTAGCCACTCAACGTAGACGTCGAGTGATTCGTCGGAAATCTGCACGCGTTGCGGCAGCGATAGGCGATGTGTTCATGCGCAGCAGCATACACGAGGCACGCTTGCGCCGGCAACGCGCAACGAGGTCAATCCGCCTCGGGAGCAGGCAGCGTGCCCTCCATCACTACCACGGCCTGCCCCGCCACGCTCGCCCATACGCCATCCTCGCGCGGCTCGGCATGCGCCAGCAACAAGCTTGCGCGTCCCATGTCCACGCCCTGTCCCACCCGTAGCCGCAAGACGCCCTTGCCCGCAAGCAATGCGCGCAGCGCCGTGACCGCAGCCGTCGCGCTGCCCGTGGCGGGATCCTCGGTCATCCGGACTGTGAGCATGCGCGCCTGCAGATCGGTGGGCGCGTCCATCGCCTCGCCCGCCGTGTCGGTGGTGTAGATATAGATAGACTTGGCGCCAAGCTGCGGCATCAGGGCCGCGTAACCGCTCGAGTCCGGCACCGCGCGCCGCAACGCGTCGCGATTGGCAAGCTGCACCACCAGAAACGGCAGGCCCACCGACGCCACCATCGGTGCGTGCGTCGACACGTCAATGTCCGCGGCGTCCAGCCGCAGCGCGCTTGCCACCGCATCCACCGGCGCCTCGCTGCCGCGCGACAGCGGCTGCGGCGCGCGCAACTCCGCGCCCTGCAGCCCGTGTTCGCCATATGCCAACGCAATCCGCACCAGGCCGGCTTCTTCTTCGAACACGAAGGCCTGCGGCGCAGGCAGCCCCGCCGCGATCTGCTCGCGCGCCAGCACGACCGCAGTGCCGACATTCGGGTGACCGGCAAACGGCACCTCACGGTCCGGCGTGAAGATACGCACGCGCGCCGTATGGGCCCGGTCCCGCGCCGGCATGACGAAACTGGTTTCCGAATAATTGAATTCGCGCGCGATCCGCTGCATCTGCCGGGTATCCAGACCCTGCGCATCCAACACAACAGCCAGCGGATTGCCTTGATAGGCATGGCCGGTGAACACATCCGCGGTGACGTAACGGTAGCGCATGCAAGCATCCTCAAGAGCCGCCTGAAGCTGGCGGGAAGCGGAAATTGTGCGTGCTCCAGTCCGGACGCGAAAGACACAGAGCCGCGAATTTGTCCGCATAACAGACAAGGCGCGAGGCCCACGCCGCCGTCACGAGCCAGGTCACGCATGACGCCGGCACCGCCTCGGCTGGTGCGCCCTCACTATTGAAAATCGCTGGGGGCTGGGGAATACTTTGCGTCCCGTGCATCTACTTTTGGAGGGCATTGCCATGCAACGCGAAGACATCCAAAAGCTGGGCGCTCAAGCGGCCCGCGACGGATTGAGCTTGTGGGACTGCCCGTACTATCGGGCGGCCGCCATGCCGGGACACACCGGCGAATCGATCTCGCAATGGCGCGTCAAGGTCGAGGCTTGGGAAGCCGGATGGTTGGAAGCCACCGGCGGTGGCCAGGCCCCGCCCGGAATACGAACACGCTTCTTGCCGCGCGCTATGTCGCGGCTGGTCATTTGATGCGGTGAACGGCGCGGGGCGCATTGCACGGGCGACGGTGACGCCCTCGTCAAACAAGAAAAGCTTGACCTGAAGATCCGGCCCCGTTTTTGCCGGCATATACTGTATATTCATACAGTATTTTCCGCTTCACCATGCGATGCACCGTCATCCGAACCCACTACCTTGGCCGCAAACGCCACGACAACGACCCGGCGCACGCGGTCACGGGGACGGTCCGCATGTACTCGATCATGCGCGACGACCTGCGTCGCTACATCAGCGTCATGACGCTCGACACCTTGGCCAAGTTCGGCGCCTCACAAAAAGGCCCCATCCCCGATCTGCTGGAACCCGAACTCCTCACGTTCGGATCGGACCGCGGAATGATGGTGTGCGGCTTTGAAGAAATTGACGGTCAGCGCTATTACCAGGGCTGGTGGATGCAATGGGTGGAGTTCTGAATGCATCGCGTCCACAGGCCCTCGACGCGCTGATCCATCCCGCTATTTCTTCGCGTAACTTTTCTGGACACGAATCGTGATCGCGCTCATCTTTTGGCTTAGGACCTTTCCCTGCAGGAGGCGCGAAATGGATGACCCCGTCCACAGAGCCGGCCAGGAAGCCGCCAGATATGGCGTGCCGCTTTCTGCTTGCCCCCTCATGAAAGAAGCAAACATGCCCGGCCATACCGGCGAATCGCTGCCAATCTGGCGCGCCAGATTGGCCCTATGGGAAGCCGGCTGGCACGAAGAAACCAAAGCCCGCCTCGCTGAACTGCACCGCCGCCGACTATTGCAACAATCGTTTGATTGAAGACGCCTTCGCTGCCGCCTGTGCGCTACCGTCGGGAACGCGGTTTGCTGCACGGTAGTCACCGCAGCGGCGTGGTTGTTTTTTCGATCAAGCAGAGGGCGGTTCCGCACACTCCCTCCCTCTTGCCGCTGCGGCCCTGCTGCTTCTTCCTGCTGCTTCTTCCTGCTGCTTCTTCCTGCTGCTTCTTCCTGCTGCTTCTTCCTGCAGCTTCTCCCTTCTGCTTCGTACCCCCGCGCGCTTCAAAATTCCTTGATGATCCTGTAGCCGAAACGGGTGCAGACGTGGCCCGTATAGACACGATCACCCATCAACCAGATCGCCCGCACGAAATCCCTTTCAATTGATCAACCCGTCAATATCGAGAATTGTGATCGGTCTGACGATAGGATCATTCCAATACGCGGGCATCACGCGCTTGCGCTCCGGCGCAGCGTTGGCGGCCTTGGCGCGACAAAGGAATGACAGTGCCGTTATTCTCGGCGGTGACGCTTATTAAGCGGATCGAGTATGCAAATCGCATTGCAGCAAGCGGCACACGCAGTCCGGTGCTGACGATGCTGAAGTGTCGGGCGGCTTATAACGATGCTGAAAGTGTCGGGTGGCTTGAATGGGAAGTCCCTTCAAAAGCCCGCCCCAATGAGAAAGGGGGTTAGTGATTATTATCACTAACCCCCTAGGGTATTGCTGGTCGGGACGGCGGGATTCGAACTCGCGACCCCTTGCACCCCATGCAAGTGCGCTACCAGGCTGCGCTACGCCCCGAAAGAAAAAGAGTATAGCAGAACTAAAAAATGTTTGCACGCATTGGTGCAAAAAAAGTGCTGAATACTCAAAAAATTTTGCGCTCTGCGTTCGCTGTTCATCACACTGCATGTGATGGACCAGCGGCGCGAAGCGCTTAGGCACTACGGTGAGCAGCGTGCGTGGCCAAGATGGCCAGCGCGCGCTGCAGGTACTGATATCAAGCGTTGGATTTCAAGCGATGAGTCGCGGGGAAAGCGGCTCAGGCGGCAGGCGCCGTGTGCGTCGCGTTAACCGCAGCGGGCGTGGTGGCCGCAGTGCCCAATGCATCAGCGAGCATCGCGGACACGTTGCCGAGTTCGGTGCGCAGCGATTGCATCTCGGTGCCCGACAGGCGCACGGCGGCGTCCTGGTCGTGCGGCACATCGCGCGCGTCGCCGAGGCGATTACGCGCGCCGCTGATCGTGAAGCCTTGTTCGTAAAGCAACGAACGGATGCGGCGGATGAGCAGCACTTCGTGATGCTGGTAATAGCGGCGGTTGCCGCGGCGCTTCACGGGTTTGAGCTGCGTGAATTCCTGTTCCCAGTACCGCAACACATGAGGCTTGACGCCACACAGGTCGCTGACTTCGCCAATGGTGAAGTAACGCTTGGCGGGAATGGGCGGTAGGGTAACGGTGGATTCAGTACGTGTCATAAGCGGATTTTATGCGCGCGATGCGGAGGGCGCCGATAACAATTACCGACAAAGCGTATCACTCCGCGGCTTCGGGTGCTGCGGGGACGGCCTGCTCCACCACACTCTTGAGTTTCTGGCTGGCGTGGAACGTGACCACGCGCCGCGCCGCGATGGGAATGGTCTCTCCGGTCTTGGGGTTGCGGCCAGGGCGCGGCGGTTTGTCGCGCACCTGGAAGTTGCCGAAGCCCGAAAGCTTGACGGAATCACCGCGCGCCAGAGCGTCGCGGATTTCCTCGAAGAACGTATCGACGATGTCCTTGGCTTCGCGCTTATTCAGGCCGACCCGCTCGAAGAGCAGTTCGGCTAGCTCGGCCTTGGTGAGGGTGCGTTGCTCGGCAAGCATACTGGTCCCCATGTTCAGCCACGTTGGCGCGCGCCGTGCGCGGCAACCAGGGCTTCCTTGATGCGCGCGAGGCAATCCGCCACGCGGGCTTCGTCCAAAGTGACCTCAGTGTCCTGTAGCCAGAAACGGAACGCAAGGCTTTTCTCGGCGACCGGTTCGCTACCTTGCGCCTTGTCACGCCACACGTCGAACACGCGCGCATCCTGCACGACGGCCAGCTGTGCGTCGGCCTTGACGGCTGCGGCAACGGTGTCGAGCATGGACTGTACGGTCACGTCTTCATCGACCCACAGCGCCAGGTCGCGCACCACCACGGGCTGACGCGACAGCTCGCGCACCTGCGGCAATTCGCCTTCGGACAATGCGTCCACGTCCAGTTCAAACACCACCGGCGCATGCGCCAGGTCGGCCTGCTGCGCCCAGCGCGGATGCAGTTCGCCGACCCAACCGACCTGCTTGCCGTCGAGGATGACGCGCGCGCCACGGCCGGGATGCAGGGCGGGATGTGCCGCTGCCTCGAAACGCAGGCGGCGGCCGCGTGCGCCGAACAGCGACTCGACGTCCATCTTCACGTCGAAGAAATCGACGTGGCGCGTGGGCACGCCCCACTGCTCTTCCACGGCCGGGCCCCATGCAGCGCCCGCGAGCTTCATGGGCTGGCGCACGCCGGCCACTTGCAGCGGACCGTCCTCGGCCGAGGCATCGCGGAAAAACACGCGCCCCAGTTCGAACAAACGCACGCGCGATTGCTTGCGGTTGGCGTTATGGCGGATGTTGGCGACCAGGCCGCCGATCAGGCTGGAACGCATGACCGACAGATGGCTGGCGATCGGATTCACGAGGCGCACGGGGTTGTCGTTGCCCGCGAAATCGCGTTCCCAGTCGGCTTCGACGAAGCTGTAGTTGACGACTTCCTGGTAGTCCTGGGCGGCCGTCAGGCGGCGCAGCGCATGCGCGCCGCGGCGCACTTCGGGCTGCGAGAACATCTTGGCGCGCGCCATCGGCGGCACGTCGGGAATGCTTTCGAAGCCGTAGATGCGAGCCACTTCCTCGATCAGGTCTTCTTCGATTTCCAGGTCGAAACGGAACGACGGCGGATTGACGATGAAGTCATCGCCCTCGACCGAGTAGTCCAGGCCCAGGCTGCCGAAGATCGTGGCGACCTGCTCGCGCGTGACCGGCACACCCAGCACGCGATGGCAACGCGCGAGGCGCATGCGCACCGGCGGACGCTGGGGCAGATTGACGATCTGGTCGTCGATGGGCCCCACCTGGCCGCCGCAGATGTCGACGATGAGGCGGGTGATGAATTCCAGGTGCTCGGGAATGCTGGCGTAGTCGACGCCGCGTTCGAAGCGGTGGCTGGCTTCGGAGCTGAACTTGAAGCGGCGCGCGCGGCCGGCAATGGCTTGCGGCCACCAGAACGCGGCTTCGAGGTAGATGTTCTGCGTGTCCAGCGTCACGGAGGTGGCTTCGCCGCCCATGATGCCGGCCAGGCTTTCGACCTGCTCGCCGGCGACGACCACGCCGACCTTCGGGTCCAGCTTGACGGTCTGGCCGTTCAGCAATTCCAGCGTTTCGCCTTCACGCGCCCACCGCACGGCGATGTCGCCGCCGATCTTGTCCAGATCGAAAACATGCGACGGGCGGCCCAGTTCGAGCATGACGTAGTTGGAGATGTCGACCAGCGCGGACAGCGAGCGCTGGCCGGCGCGCTCCAGGCGCGTCTTCATCCATTCGGGCGTCGCCGCGCGGGCGTTCACGCCGCGGATGACGCGGCCGCCGAAACGGCCGCAGAGGTCGGGCGCCTCGATCTTGACGGGCAGGCGCTCATCGAGCGTGACGGGCACGGCGGCTGCCGTAGGCACCGACAGCGGCGCGCCGGTCAACGCCGCCACTTCGCGCGCAACGCCAAGGATCGACAGGCAGTCGGCACGGTTGGGCGTCAGCTTGAGCGTGAACAGCGTGTCGTCCAGGTCCAGCGCTTCACGGATGGATTGGCCAGGGATCATGTCCGCGGGCAGCTCGAGGAGCCCCGCGTGGTCTTGCGACAGGCCCAGTTCGCGCGCGGAGCACAGCATGCCGGAAGACTGGACGCCGCGCATCTTGGCGACGCCGATCTTCATGCCGCCGGGCAGTTCCGCGCCCACGCGGGCAAGCGGCACCTTCAGGCCGGCGGCCGCGTTAGGCGCGCCGCACACGATCTGCAGGCGTTCGCCGGAGCCGTCGTCAACCTGGCAGACGCGCAGTTTGTCGGCGTCGGGGTGCGGGGCGATCTCGACGATATGCGCAACGACCACGCCGGTGAATGCGGGCGCGGCGGGCTCGGTTTCTTCGACTTCCAGGCCGGCCATCGTGAGCCGGTGCGCGAGTTCATCGGTTGCGATCGGAGGATTGACCAGCGTACGCAGCCAGGATTCGGGAAATTGCATGATCAGCCGTCTGTTATTCGTTGAACTGGCGCAGGAAGCGCAAATCGCCTTCGTAGAACTGGCGCAGATCGTTGACGCCGTAGCGCAACATGGTCAGGCGCTCGAGCCCGGAGCCGAAGGCAAAGCCGATGTAGCGCTCGGGATCCAGCCCGAAGTTGCGCACCACCTGCGGATGCACCTGGCCGGATCCGGAGATCTCCAGCCAGCGGCCGCGGTTGGGACCCGAGGTGAACATCATGTCGATCTCGGCGGACGGTTCCGTGAACGGGAAGAACGACGGACGGAAGCGCACGACCAGATCGTCGCTTTCAAAGAAGCAACGCAGAAAATCGGTGTACACGCCCTTCAGGTCGGCAAACGAGATGTCCTCGGCGATCCAGAGCCCTTCCACCTGGTGGAACATGGGCGAGTGCGTGGCGTCGCTGTCGACGCGATAGGTGCGCCCGGGCGCGATGACCTTGATGGGCGGCTTGTTCATGCGGGCATAACGCACCTGCATGGGGCTGGTGTGCGTGCGCAGCAGCAGCGGCAGGCCGTCCGCGTCGTTCATGTCGACGTAGAACGTGTCCTGCATGGAACGCGCCGGATGATCCAGCGGGTTGTTCAAGGCGGTGAAATTGGTCCAGTCGTTTTCCACTTCGGGGCCGTCGGCCACGTCGAAGCCAATGGAACGGAAGATCTCTTCCACGCGTTCCCAGGTCCGGATCACCGGATGGATGCCGCCCGGCGCGCGACCGCGGCCCGGCAGGGTGACGTCAATGGTTTCGGATGCCAGACGGGCATCCAGCTCCGCCTGCACCAGTTCGGCGCGGCGCGAGGTCAGAAGCTCTTCGATCTTCTGCTTGGCCTGGTTGATCCGCGCGCCCGCTTCTCGTTTCTGCTCGGGATCGAGCTTGCCCAGGCCTTTGAGCAGCACCGTCAAGGCGCCTTCCTTGCCCAGGAAACGAGCTTTTGCGTTCTCAAGCGCGGCGGCATCGGTAGCCGCGGCGAACCGTTCTTGCGCCTGGGCTACCAGGTCGTCAACCAATCGAGTCATGAAATCCAGCCTTCAAAACGCAAACGGGGCTATTACAGCCCCGTTTGCAGCGATGCGCGATGAGTTAAAGCGCGCGATCAGGCAGCCAAGGCAGCCTTGGCTTGCTGCACGATGGCGGCGAAGCCGGCCTTGTCGCGCACGGCCAGATCGGCCAGGACCTTACGGTCGAGTTCGATCGAAGCCTTCTTCAGGCCAGCGATGAACACGCTGTAGCTGACGCCATGCTCGCGGACGGCCGCGTTGATACGCGTGATCCACAGAGCGCGGAACGTGCGCTTCTTGTTACGGCGGTCGCGGTAGGCGTATTGGCCAGCGCGCATGACTGCTTGCTTGGCAATACGGAACACATTACCGCGGCGGCCACGGTAACCCTTGGCGGCGGCAATGACTTTCTTGTGACGTGCGCGGGCAGTTACGCCGCGTTTGACGCGAGGCATAGTAGATCTCCCTTAGATCAAGCGAAAGGCATCATGGCCTTGACGGAGGCCACGTTGGAGTCATGAACCGCCGCAGAGCCGCGCAATTGACGCTTGGCCTTGGTGGTCTTCTTGGTCAGGATGTGACGCTTGAACGCCTGACCACGCTTGATGGAGCCGCTGCCGCGCACCTTAAAGCGCTTCGAAGCGCTTTTCTTGGTTTTCATCTTGGGCATGATGATTCCCTAAACTAAAACACGCATTGTTGATTTACATGACGCCAGGTGCTTGACGCCAAAGACGCCAAAACTTGTAGACCTGTTGCCACTTCTGGGGGTCGCAACCAACGATCTTTAAAGCACATCGTTGTTCCGCGAGTCTTTCCCGAAGGCGGACAAAAAGCTACCCACATCCGGAAAAGCCTTTGATTATATGGTGATTTCCTGAACTTTGTCGAGTCGGCGAGTGCTTCAGCAACAACGGGCACGGGAGGACGGGATCATACCCCCGTACGCCGGTACTGCACTGCCTGGGCGACGTGGCTGGCCGCCAACATCGCCTGGCCATCCAGATCTGCGATCGTGCGGGCCACCCGAAGCGCCCGGTGCATGGCGCGGGCGGAGCCGGTCAGGCGCCGCATGGCCTGATGCAGCAGCGCCTGCGCGTCGGCATCCATGACGCAGAATTCGTCCAGTTCCGCCCCAGCCAGCGCGGCGTTGATCTTGCCCTGCCGGGCAAGCTGGCGCTCGCGGCAATGGATCACGCGCTCCCGGACAGCCTGAGACGCTTCGCCCGGCGGCGCGGTCATCCAGGCGGGATCGGAAGGCGGCAGAGCCACGTGCAGGTCGATCCTGTCCAGCAGCGGCCCCGAGATCTTGCCTGCGTAGCGCGCCACCTGGTCTGGCGTGCAGGCGCACGCGCGCGCCGGATGGCCTCGCCAGCCGCAAGGACAGGGGTTCATGGCGGCGACCAGCTGGAAACGGGCCGGAAACTGCGCGGCGTGCAGCGCCCGGGAGATGACCACCCTGCCCGCCTCCAGCGGCTCTCGCAGCGCCTCGAGCGAGCGGCGGCTGAATTCGGGAAGTTCGTCCAGGAACAGGACACCGTGGTGGGCCAGACTGATTTCACCGGGACGCGGCCGCCCGCCCCCGCCCACCAGCGCCGCCACCGACGCCGAATGATGCGGCGCCCGGAAAGGTGGCTGACCAGTGAGCGTATCGGAAATGCCGGCCATGGCCGCGACGGCCGCAGCCTCAAGCGCCGGGCCACGCTCGAGCGGCGGCAGCAGGCCCGGCAGGCGCGCGGCCAGCATGCTCTTGCCCGCGCCAGGCGGGCCCAGCATGAGCAAACTGTGGCCGCCTGCCGCCGCGACTTCCAGCGCACGCCGTGCGCCCGGCTGACCGCGCACGTCCGACAGGCAAGGAACGGGCGCGGCGGGCGGCCAAGGCGAGGGCACGGCATTGGGCAGCAAGGATGCGCCCGCCGCATGGGACGCCACGTCCGCCAGGCAACGCGCCGACAGGACGCGCAACCCGGGGACCCAGGCCGCTTGCTCGGCGCTGCCGGCAGGCAGGATGAGCGTCGCGTCGGGCGCGTCGCGGGCGACGCTCAGCGCGATCACCAGCGGCGCGGCGACCGGCACGAGCGCGCCGGTCAAGGACAGTTCGCCGGCCAGCACCAGGCGAGACAACGCGGGGTCGGGCGCCCGGGGGTGAGCTTCGGGGTGTTGCGCACTATCCTGCGCTGGCGCCGCCAATTGACCCGAGGCCAGCAACACCCCCAGCGCAATGGGCAGATCGAATCGGCCGGACTCCTTGGGCATGTCTGCCGGCGACAGATTGACGGTGATGCGCCCTGCTGGAAACTCAAAGCCGCTGTTGATGATGGCCGCCCTGACCCGCTCGCGGCTTTCCCGGACTTCGGTGTCAACGAGCCCGACCACGTTGAATCCCGGCAAGCCAGGCCCCAGGTGCGTTTCGACGCGGACCGCATGGGCGTGCATGCCGCTAAGGGCCCTGCTGGCGAGTACGGCAAGCGTCACGGGGGTCTCCGGGATGAGTTCGAGACGCCAGTATCCGCAAAAAACAAACGGCCGCGGAGAGCGGCCGTGACAAAACGATCTCGCGCACGGCCCGCGCGGAGCGGGCACGCGGCGTTTGCTTACTTATCGAGTCCCGTCGCCGGGCCCTTGTCCAGACCCGTCAGGCGCTGTTCCATCTGCTGCACCTGGGCCGCCAGTTGATCGACCCGGGCGCGGGTGCGGGCAAGCAGGTCGGCCTGCACGTCGAACTCTTCGCGGGTGACCAGATCCAGTTTGGAAAACGCCTGCGTCATCATGGCGCGGACGTTGCGCTCGACATCTGCCGCGGGGCTGCGCGCGATCAGGTCGGAAATGTTCTTCTGAAGGTCTTCCATCCACTGGGTGCGATTGTTCATATAGGCCTCTCAATGTGCTTGATGGCTCAAGTGTAGTGCGTCGGATGGGTGGTTTCAGGCGGGGCCGGTTGTGCCGCCGCAAAAAAAAGGGCGGGCCGCATGCGGTGACCGCCCTTCAAAGCACAGGAGAAAACCGGGCTGCCTGACGGCAACCCCCTACCAACACCACTAGCCTTGCCGCCGGTCGATCCGACCGCGCAGTGCATCGTCCAAATGCCCGATACACGTCCTGAATCCGATTCAACTCGAGCCCACTCCGGTCAACAAGCCGACCCGTGTAAACCCTCGTATCACGGTCGCACCCCAATTTAGGCAAATTTGAACGCGGTCCCGGCTGGGACCGGAGAGCCGTCCTGGAACACAGAACCGCAGCCTGCAAGGCTAAGCGGCCGATAAAGAGTTCAGCAACCGCGACTACACGCACGCCGAGGCAGGCCTTCGCATCAGCGAAGCCCGCATTAAATGGCTACAAATCCTTCTCGAGGAACACAAGTGGTTGCAAGTGCCTGCTACGCGTTGTTGCGCACCAAATTGAGGCCGCGCTGCGGTGCATCACGCACCACAACGGTGCCGATCCGCACAACTTTTGCGCCTTTCCCGGGCATCGCCGGCCCAGACCAACATGGCATGGATATTGCTTTAACCACGGAGCGTGCAACCAAGAGAGGAAATGCCATGAAACTCATCATCGCCATCATCAAGCCCTTCAAGCTCGACGAAGTGCGGGTGGCTCTATCCGGAATCGGGGTCCAGGGCCTGACCGTCACCGAAGTCAAAGGCTTTGGCCGCCAGAAGGGCCACACCGAACTCTATCGCGGCGCCGAATACGCCGTGGACTTCCTGCCCAAGCTGCGAGTCGAGGCCGCTGTGCCCGACCACCTTGTCGATCAGGTCATCGAAGCGATCGAACAAGCCGCCCGCACCGGCAAGATCGGTGACGGCAAGATCTTTGCCGCGCCCCTTGAACAAGTCATCCGTATCAGAACTGGCGAAGCCGGCGAAGCTGCGCTGTAAATAAATAAAGACTCAATGGAGCCTGAAAATGGATAAAGCAGATATCTCCTGGTTGCTCGTCTCTACCCTGCTTGTATTGATGATGGCCGTACCCGGCCTGGCCATGTTCTACGCCGGCCTGGTGCGCAGCAAAAACGTGTTGTCCGTCTTGCTGCAAGTGTTGTGCACGTTCGTGCTGGGCCTGGTTCTCTGGTTCATCTATGGATACTCCCTGGCGTTCACCGAGGGCAACGCCTTCTTCGGCGGCCTCTCGCGCGCCTTCTTCTCTGGCATGTTCAACCCGGCGGACGGCACGTACGCCATGTCGAACACGCTGACCGAGCTGCTGTTCGCCTCGTTCCAGGCCACGTTCGCCGGCATCACCTGCGCCCTGGTGGTCGGCAGCTTCGCCGAGCGCGCCCGGTTCTCGGCGGTGCTGGTGTTCACGGTGATCTGGTTCACGTTCGCCTACATCCCCATCGCGCACATGGTGTGGTTCGCCTCTGAAACGGCTCCTGGTCTCTTGAACGCCCAAGGCGCGCTGGACTTTGCCGGCGGCACCGTGGTGCACATCAACGCCGGCGTGGCCGGCCTGGTGGGCGCCTATGTGGTTGGCAAGCGCGTGGGCTACGGCCGCGAAGCCATGCAGCCGCACAACCTGCCGATGACCTTCGTGGGCGCCGCGCTGCTGTGGGTGGGCTGGTTCGGTTTCAACGCGGGTTCGGCCCTGGCCGCCAACGAGAACGCCACCCTGGCCTTCTTCAACACCATGATCGCCACGGCAGGCGCTGTCCTGGCCTGGCTGTTCACGGAATGGGCCATCAAGGGCAAGCCCTCGATGCTGGGCGCCGCTTCGGGCGCCATCGCTGGCCTGGTCGGCATCACCCCTGCCGCCGGCCTGGTCGGTCCGGTGGGCGCACTGATCATCGGCGTGGTTGCCGGCGTGGTCTGCGTCTGGGGCGTGAATGGCCTGAAGCGCATGCTGCGCGCCGACGATGCGCTGGACGTGTTCGGCATCCACGGCGTGGGCGGCATTGTGGGCGCCCTGCTCACCGGCGTGTTCAATGCGCAGGTCTTCGGCGGCCCCGGCCTGGCCGAGCCCTCCATGATTGCTCACCAACTGTGGGTCCAGCTGGAAGGCGTGCTGCTGACGATCGTCTGGTCCGGCGTGGTGGCATGGATTGCCTACAAGATCGCCAATGCCCTGTGCGGCCTGCGTGTGCCGGAAGACCAGGAGCGCGAAGGCCTGGACGTCACGAGCCACGGCGAGTCCGCCTATCACAGCTAAGTGGTGCAACGCCTCCGCCGTGACCTGTGGCGGGGCGGATTGAAAAATGAAAGAGCCCTTCATCGTGAAGGGCTCTTTTTTATGTCTGCTTGCTTGGGACGGTGTCAGACACCCGGCGGAGAGGATCGTCAGCTTGTGACGGCGACTCAACGGGTGTCAGACACCTTGTATCTTGGCCACGGTGTCAGACACCTGGATCAGCCAATGCCGCGAAGGACGAATCAGGCCGGGCCGAGGGCGTCCAAATCGACGGGCAAGGCGCGGTTCAGCGCCGACGCCACCTTGATGCGAAGCGCGTTGGAGTGCGCCCGGCGCACCTCGCGCTTGACGTCCAGAAGCTGCTGCGGGTGCATGGAGAATTCGGTCAGACCCAGCCCGAGCAGCAGGCGCGTCATGCGCGAATCGCCTGCCATTTCGCCGCAGACGGCCACCGGCTTGCCCGCGCGCTCGCCGGCATTGATGGTGTTGGCAACCAGGCGCAGCACCGCAGGGTGCAGCGGATCGTACAGCGACGCCACGTCGTGGTCGCCACGATCGATGGCCAGTGTGTACTGGATCAGGTCGTTGGTGCCAATGGACAGGAAGTCCAGCGCCTGGGCAAAGGGTTCGATCGCGATGGCGATGGCGGGGACTTCGACCATCGCGCCCACCTCCATGTGCGGCGCATAGGCCTGGCCACGGGCGTCGAGTTCGCGGCGGGCGGCCTCGATGGCGGCCTTGGTCGCCACGACCTCGTGCATGTGCGCGATCATCGGGATCAGCAGGCGCACCGGTCCATGGGCGGACGCCCTGAGGATGGCCCGCAACTGAGTCGCGAACATCTCGGGGCGCGCCAGGCAATAGCGGATGGCGCGCTGCCCCAGGGCGGGATTGGTGGCCACGGTGGCCTCGCCGTCCAGCGTCTTGTCCGAGCCGATGTCCAGCGTTCGGATCGTGACCGGGCGGCCTGCCATCACTTTGACGACCGAGGCATAGGCCTCGTACTGCTCTTCTTCGCCTGGCAGATCCGGCCGGCCCATGAAGAGGAATTCGCTGCGGAACAGCCCGATGCCGTGCGCGCCGGATGCCAGCGCCAGCGCGGCTTCGTCCGGCAGCTCGATATTGGCGTGCAGCACGATGTCGATCCCGTCCAACGTGACGGAGGGTTCGTCGCGCAGAAGGCCGAGCTCGGCGCGCTCGTCGGCGTAAGCGGCCTGGCGGCGGCGGTATTCCTGGAGGATGCGGTCGGACGGGTTGACCACCACGGCGCCAACCGAACCATCGATGATCAGCATGTCGCCGTCACGGACCAGTTCGCGCACGTTGCCCATTGCCACCACCGCGGGCACGCCCATGCTGCGCGCCACGATCGCGGTGTGCGACGTGGGGCCGCCCAGGTCGGTGACGAAGGCGGCGAAACGTCCGCCGCGCAGCCGCAGCATGTCGGCGGGAGAGATATCGTGCGCGACCACGACCAGGGCGTCGTCGCCGCCCATGTGGGACATATCGGGCAGGATCGCCGACGTGCCGGCCAGGACGTGCAGTACGCGCTCGATCACCTGGCGCACGTCCGCCCCGCGCTCGCGCAGGTATTCGTCTTCCATGGCGTCGAACTGCTGCCCCAGGATCTGGCCCTGCGTCGTCAGCGCCCATTCGGCGTTGTAGTGGCGCTCGGCGATCAGGGCGAGCGTCTGCTCGGCCAGGAGCGGATCGCCCAGAAGCAGGCTGTGCACGTTCAGCATTGCGCCCAGCTCGCGCGGCGCGTCGGCCGGCAGCGTGTCGGCCAGTTGCAGGAGTTCCTGCTGGGCCGAAGCCAGGGCTTGGGTCAGACGGTCGGTCTCGGCGGGCACGTCTTCCGGCGAGATCCGGTAGTGCGCCACTTCAAGGGCTGCGGCCCCCATGACGACGGCGCGGCCGATGGCGTAGCCCTTGGCGACGCCCTTGCCGTACAGACATACAACGGGGCTGGCAGAGCCAGCCCCGTCGGGCGCGCCGAACGCGGGCGCGGGCGAACCGGCCCGTGCCGGGCCGGCTGCTTCAGAAGAATGTCTATTCCTGCTCACCGAATTTGCTGTCGAACAGAGTTTCGATTTCGGAAAGCGCTTGCTCGGCATCGCTGCCGGAGGCTTCCAGCTTGACGGTGACGCCCAGCCCGGCCGCCAGCATCATGACGCCCATGATGCTCTTGGCGTTCACGCGCTGCGCACCGCGCGAAATGAAGATCTCGCTGGCGAACTTGCTGGCAAGCTGCGTCAGCTTGGCGGCGGCCCGCGCGTGCAATCCCAGTTTGTTGCTGATGACAATGTCAGTAGTAGGCATAGGAAAGATGGTGACCGCGGGCTATGCCGCAGTGTTGATCGCAGCCAATCGTCGAACCGATCCTCGGCTTGAAATAATAGCCGACATAATAGGGCAATTTTCTGCCCGTCAGTCTACCCGCAAGACGCCCTGCACCCCGCCGGCAAGCGCCTTTTCGCGGGTTTCCGCCAACGGCAGGTTGCGGTAGGTCAACGCGCGCAGCAGCATCGGGGTGTTGAGTCCCGCGAGCACACAGCATTGGATGCCTTGGGCCTGGGCGTCGGCGACCGCGCGCTTGGAAATATTGGCGGGCGTGGCGCCGATCAGGTCGGTCAGCACCAGAACGCCCGCGCCGTGGTCCTGCTCGAGGATGTCTTTCAGGACGTCCGGCGCCAGGTCGTCCGGCAGATCTTCGGGCAGGATGTCGTGGATCGCCAGCATGCCGTCCAGATCGCCCATGACGTGGCTCGCGCATTCGCGCATTGCCGCGCCCAGGGGCGCGTGCACGACGATCACAATACCCGTGGTCATGTCGGTTCCGAAAAATCAGGCAGCAACGGAGGCGGAGCCGGCGGCCTTGGCCGCCACAGCCTTTTCGAGCGCCTGCACGAACATGCCGGCCACGTCGAAGCCGGTCTGTTCGGCGATTTCCACGAAACAGGTGGGGCTGGTGACGTTGACTTCGGTGACGAAGTCGCCAATGACGTCCAGGCCAACCAGCAGCAGGCCGCGGGCGGCCAGCTTGGGCGCCACGGCTTCGGCGATCTCGCGGTCGCGGGCGGACAACTCCTGCGCGACGCCACGGCCGCCAGCGGCCAGGTTGCCGCGCGTTTCGCCGGCCAGGGGGATGCGGGCCAGGGAATACGGCACGGGTTCGCCGCCGATCAGCAGGATGCGCTTGTCGCCCTTGACGATGTCAGGGATGAAACGCTGCGCCATGATGGTGCGCGCGCCGTTGTCGGTGAGCGTTTCCAGGATGGCGTTCAGGTTGGGGTCCTTGGGCTGCAGGCGGAACACGCCCGTGCCGCCCATGCCGTCCAGCGGCTTGACGATGACGTCCTGGTGCTTGTCATGGAACGCCTTGAGACGGGCCATGTTGCGAGTGACCAGCGTGGGCGCGGTGAACTCGCTGATTTCGGTGATCGCCAGCTTTTCCGGGTGGTTCCGGATGGCCGCGCCGCCGTTGAACACGCAGGCGCCCTGCGCCTCGGCGTATTCGAGCAGGTGCGTGGAATACACGTATTCCATGTCGAACGGGGGGTCCTTGCGCATCACGACCGCGCCAAAATCCGCCAGTGGCAGATCCTGGGAGGCGGAATCGCGCCACCAGTCGTGGCCGTGCAGGTCGGCATCGGCGACCAGCTCGATCGGGGTGGTCTGCGCCTTGACGACGCCCGCCTCGATGTAGAGGTCGCCCTGCATGGCCACGCTGAGCGTGTGCCCGCGCGCCACGAGGGCACGCATCATGGCGACCGAACTATCCTTGTACGCCTTGAGCAGCGGCAAGGGATCCAAAACGAACAAAACGTGCATCGCGACACCCTGAACGGACGCCGCCTCCCCTGCTGGGAAGGCGGCTATGCTTTGTGACATCGTAGCGTAGAGCCGGCCAATAAGCGAACCCGCCGGTCACGAGACGGACACGGCGGGTTGCAGGAAGCAAGGCTAAGCCTTGCCTGAACCGGATACGGCGGGCGCTCAGGCTGCCGATTCGGGCTTGCCTGCGGGCACAGCCTTTTTCTTCGGCGCCAGCACCATGACCATCTGACGGCCTTCGAGCTTGGGCATGGCTTCGACCTGGGCAAGCTCCAGGAGGTCGTCGCGCACGCGCTCGAGAACGCGCATGCCAAGTTCCTGGTGAGCCATTTCGCGGCCACGGAAACGCAACGTCACCTTGGCCTTGTCGCCTTCCTCGAGGAAGCGGCGCAGGTTGCGCAGCTTGACCTGATAGTCGCCCTCGTCGGTCGCCGGACGGAATTTGACTTCCTTGACCTGGATGACCTTCTGCTTGGAGCGGGCCTCGGCTTGGCGCTTTTGCTCTTGGTACTTGAACTTGCCGTAGTCCATCAAACGGCAGACCGGGGGCTCGGCGTTCGGCGCGATTTCCACCAGATCCACGTCGTTTTGCTCGGAAAGACGGAACGCGTCGGCAATCTTGACGATGCCCAGCTGTTCTCCCTCCAGACCTATCAGGCGCACCTCGGGGACGCGGATTTCACCGTTGATGCGATTGGCTTTTTCAGTGGCGATGTTGAAAGCTCCTAGAAATGTTAAGCAGCGCTGCTATCAGGTTGATTGACGTCGCGACGGGTGGCAACGTCTTCGGACAACCGGGAGACAAAGTCGTCGAAGGGGATGGCGCCAAGGTCCAGGCCGCCCAGTCCACGTACGGCGACAGTGCCGTTTTGCTTTTCCTTGTCGCCGACGACAAGAATGTACGGCACCTTTTGCAGGCTGTGTTCCCGAATTTTACGAGTGATTTTTTCACCGCGCAAATCGGACTCTACTCTAAAGCCTTGTTTTTTCAGGCTTTGCGTAATTTGGGCTGCATAATCGGCCGAAGGTTCGGAAATGCAGCATACAACTGCTTGCACCGGAGCGAGCCAAGGCGGCATGGCGCCGGCGTGGTTTTCGATCAACATGCCGATGAAGCGCTCGAGCGAACCGAGGATCGCACGGTGCAGCATGACCGGCGGACGGCGCTGGTCGTTCGGGTCCACGTACTCGGCGCCCAGGCGCACGGGCATCGAGAAATCGACCTGGATCGTGCCGCACTGCCAGTGACGGCCGATGGCGTCCTTCAGCGTGTATTCGACCTTCGGGCCGTAGAAGGCGCCCTCGCCCGGCGAGATTTCAAATTCGCAACCCGTGCGGCGCAGGCTTTCCATCAGGGCGGCTTCGGCCGTGTCCCAAACTTCGTCCGTGCCGATACGCTTTTCAGGACGCGTGGCGACCTTGTACAGGACTTCGGTAAAGCCGAAGTCGCGGTAGACCTTCTGCAGCAGGGCCGTGAAATCGGCGCATTCGTCCTGGAGCTGTTCTTCGGTACAGAAGATGTGGCCGTCGTCCTGCGTGAAACCGCGCACGCGCATCATGCCATGCAGCGAGCCGGAGGGCTCGTTGCGGTGGCACTGGCCGAATTCGCCGTAGCGCAGGGGCAGTTCGCGGTAGGAATGCAGGCCGGCATTGAAGATCTGCACGTGGCCCGGGCAGTTCATGGGCTTCAAGCCATAGACGCGGTTTTCGGACTCGGTCGTGAACATGTTTTCACGGTAGTTGTCCCAGTGGCCGGTCTTCTTCCAGAGCGAAATGTCCAGGATCTGCGGCGCCTTCACTTCCTGGTAGCCGTTGTCGCGGTACACGCTGCGCATGTATTGCTCGACCTGCTGCCACAGGGCCCAGCCCTTGGGATGCCAGAAGATCAGGCCCGGGGCCTCGTCCTGGAAGTGGAACAGGTCGAGTTCGCGGCCGATCTTGCGGTGGTCGCGGCGCTCGGCCTCTTCGAGCATGTGCAGGTAGGCTTCCTGTTCTTCCTTGGTTGCCCAGGCGGTGCCGTAGATGCGCTGGAGCATCTCGTTCTTGCTGTCGCCGCGCCAGTAGGCGCCGGCCACCTTCATCAGCTTGAAGACCTTGAGCTTGCCCGTGGACGGCACGTGCGGGCCGAGGCACAGGTCGATGAAATCGCCTTCGCGGTACAGGCTGAGCGGCTCGTTGGACGGGATCGAGGCGATGATTTCCGCCTTGTACTTTTCGCCGATGCCCTTGAAGAATTCGACGGCGTCGTCGCGCGACCATTCTTCGCGCGTGACGACTTCGTCTTTCTTGGCCAGTTCGGCCATCTTCTTTTCGATGGCGGCCAGGTCTTCCGGCGTGAAGGGGCGCTTGTACGAGAAGTCGTAGTAGAACCCGTTGTCGATCACGGGGCCGATGGTGACCTGGGCGTCGGGGAAGAGCTCCTTGACGGCGTAGGCCAGCAGGTGGGCTGTCGAATGGCGGATCAGGTCCAGGCCGTCAGCGTCCTTGGCCGTCACGATTGCCAGACGGGCGTCTTCCACGATGCGGAAACTGGTGTCGACGAGCTTGGAATCCGAGCCGTCGAACGTCACGCGGCCGCCCAGCGCAGCCTTCGCCAGGCCCGTACCGATCGATTGCGCCACTTCGGCGACCGTTACCGGTCCCGGAAATTGGCGCTGCGAACCATCGGGCAATGTGATCTGTACCATCGGGAGTGCTTCCTGGGGTTCTTGGAACTGAAAAACGAAAACAGAAACGAAAAACGCGGCCTCGTAGCCGCGTTCATTTGATTGTCTTGATGAGTCCTACCGCTGACCTGACACGGTGAAACCCGACGCACGAAAAAACTAACGCGACATGGGGCGAAAGTTCCGGGTCGTAGTTCGTGCGGGCGGGAAAAACATGTTTGGGCCTGTTGGTGCGCGCAATGCGAGGCGCGAATCAAGGTGCAGCAAAACAAATGCAGCCGAAATAGCTGCATGGATCGTTGCCGATTGTAGCACCGTTTGCGCGCTGCCCGTGGTGAAAACGCCACGGAGGATTGCAGGGAGCCCTGGGGGGCCACGGTGAGATGTTTAGCGCTGGTGGATCGGTCTGATTTTGGCCGGTTTTGCGACCCAAACGCGCGCCGAACACGTAATCTGCCCACGAATTTCAGGGCCGCGCACGGAAATGCGCCAGCGACCGCCGCCTCGTGGCTGCGCGGATCGCCCTGGACCCCAATCCGATCGTGGAGCAACGATGAATCGCGTTTCAGAGACTGCAAGCCAGATGACCGGCGGCTCGCTTCACGGCCCGCTTATCGCGCCGGCGGACGGCTTTGAAATCCAAAAGCACCTGTTGTTGTCGCGGCCGCCACCGGTTATCCGCGTCGCGGTCCTGGACGACCATCCCGTGGTTGCGCTGGGCATTGGCGCGTTCCTGGAAAGCCGCCCGGGCTTTCATGTGGTTCACCGCGAAACCTCGGCGCGCGCGCTGCTCGAAAAACTGGCGAAGCATCCCTGCGATGTCGCGCTGATCGACTTCTATCTGCCGCTGGAACCCGTCGATGGCGTCAATTACCTGCGGCGGGTGCGCCGCTATCACCCCAACATGGCGGTCATCACGTTTTCGGCCGGCAACCGCCAGGAGACCGAGTACGCGGCCTATCGGGCCGGCGCTGCAGGCTACCTGGCAAAGCAATGGGGTCTGGTCCTGCTGCCGGACATGATCCGCGGCGTCGTCGAGGCCAAAACGCCTTTCCTGACGGTGGAGGACGGAGAAATCCGCGGCATGGAGCCGACGGCCCCGCACGCGCTGCTGACGACGTCGGAAGTGGAAGTGCTGCGTCACATCAGACAAGGCCTGTCGGTGACGCAGATCGCGGGGCGGCTGGTGCGCAGCAAGAAGACAGTCAGCACGCACAAGCGCCGCGCCATGCGCAAGCTGGGGCTGTCCGATGACTTGTCGCTGGCGCTGTACCTGCGCGACAAATTTGCGGAATGAATGCGCGGCCCCAAAGGGCCGCGCGAGCGATCAGATGATGCGGGAGTACGTGGCGGTGGGAATGGCCGAGCGCAGGTATTTGTCGAAGGCCATGGCCACGGCCCGCACGAAGTACCAGCCCAGGCCCGTGACCCGCAGTTCGCCCAGATGCAGATTCACCAGGCCCAGTTCGGCCAGGCTGGCCACTTGCGAGAGTTCGCGGCTGAAGTAGTCGCCGAACCGCAGGCCATGCTTGACCTCGATGCGGGCGAAGTCCACGCGGCCCTGGCACATGATGTCCATGATGACTTCGCGGCGGACCAGATCGTCGGGGCTAAGCGCCAGACCGCGCTCGACGGCGAACTTTCCGGATTCGATGGCCGCATAGTATTCGTCGAGAATCTTGGCGTTCTGGCTGTAGGTGTCGCCGATGCGGCCGATGGCCGACACGCCCAGGGCGATGAGGTCGCGGTCCGGCTGCGTGCTGTAGCCCTGGAAATTGCGGTGCAGCTCGCCGCGCTGCTTGGCAATGGCCAGCGCGTCGGTGTTCAGCGCGAAGTGGTCCATGCCGATATACGTGTAGCCCTGCCCCAGGAAGCCCTGGATGGCGGAACTGAGCAGGCCGACGCGCGTGGCGCGGTCCGGCAGGTCGGCTTCTTGAATGCGGCGCTGCGGCTTGAAGCGCTCGGGCAAATGCGCGTAGGCATAGAGCGCGATGCGGTCGGGGCGCAGTGAGATGACTTGCTCGATGGTCCGGGCGAAAGATTCGGTGGTTTGCAGCGGCAGGCCGTAGATGAGGTCCACGTTGACCGACGCATAGCCCAACGCGCGCGCGCTATGCATCAACGCGGCAACGTCTTCGTACGATTGGACCCGATGCACCGCGACCTGCACCCGTTCGTCGAAATCCTGCACGCCGAAGCTCAGGCGGTTAAAGCCCAATTGCTGCAGGAAAGCCAGGCGCTCGGGCGTTGCGGTGCGGGGATCGACTTCGACGGAAATCTCGGCATCGGGCTCGAAGCGGAAGGCGCCGCGCAGGTCGCCCATCAGCCGCGCCAGTTCTTCGTTGGACAGGAACGTGGGGGTGCCGCCCCCGAAATGCAACTGCGACACCGGCACGCCGGGCCCGAGCTCCTGCACGTGCAGGGCGATTTCTTGAGACAGGGCATCCAGGTAGCGAGCGGCGCGGTCGTGGTGGCGCGTCACTACCTTGTTACAGGCGCAGTAATAACAGACCGATTCGCAGAAGGGAATGTGTACGTAAAGCGACAGCGGCTCGGCCGGACTGGTTGCGCGCCGCTGCTGCAGGGCGAGGCGGTAGTCCTGCTCGCTGAAGCTGCCGTGATAACGGTCTGCGGTGGGATACGAGGTGTATCGCGGCCCGTTCTTGTCCAACCGGGCCAGCAGTTGGGGAGGAAAAAACGGCTCGGCGGTGGCGGGCGCCGGCGATTCCGAAGATTGAGGGCGTAGAGCGGCTTGCATAACCCGGATTATTCGCCTGCCCCGCCCCCGGCACATTGATCTTGCGCAAACGGCGAGCACCGCGTCTGCCGAGGGGCAAAGACTTCCCATGCGTGCCTGCCGCAGACCCCGCCCCGTAAAATGCCGCGATTCCCGCAGCAAACAAGGATCATGCAATGGAAACCGAACTGGAAGGCCGCCTGCTGGCCATGCGCCAGGCGCTGGCGATCGCGATCGCCCTGTCCACCCGCAGCAGCCCCCAGGCCACCGACATGGCGCTGGAACTTCTGGGCGACCTGAAGACCAATCTGGACAACACGCCGGCGGACAGTCCATTCGGCAAGCCGGAATGGGTGGTGGGCGCCCACGACGAACTCGACGGCATCGCCCGGCTGGTGCGCGCATTCACGCAAACGCCCGAGCCGGACGACGCCGCCTGACTGGCCTGACCACCAGACGAACAGCGGGGGGTATCCCTCACATCGTTTTCCCTGAAAGCGGCGGTTTTCCCTTTTGTTTCAAAGGCGAGGTGCCTATATTGGTGGCCTGACCACCAGGCCAACCCTTTGTGCAGACCGCCCGATGAGCACCTTCCAAGCCGTCGCTGTCACCCGCCTGTATCGCATGATCGCCGACCAGATCGCGGGACGCATCCGGGCCGGCGACTTCCCGCGCGGCCGGCGGTTGCCGTCGGAACGGGATCTGGCCGAACAATTGCAGGTCAGCCGCGCGTCGATCCGTGAAGCGCTGATCGCCCTTGAGATCGAGGGCTACGTTGAAGTCCGCGTCGGCACCGGCGTATTCGTGGCCGACAAGGAAGGCGGCGGCGCCGCGTGGGCGGCCGGGCCGAACGCCAGTGCGGCGCAAAGCGCCGCCGACGACATCGGGCCGTTCGACCTGCTTGAGGCCCGCCTCATCATCGAACCCGAATGCGCCGGCATGGCCGCCCAGCACGCCACGCCCGCCCAGCTTGCGGCGATCGTCGAGGCGCATGAGGGCATGTCCCTGACGGATTCGCCGGGACGGCACGACCGCGAGTTCCACGGGACGATCGCCGCCGCCTGCGGCAACGCCGCGCTGGCCGCTGCGGTGGGCCATCTGTGGAACCTGACCCAGTCCAGCTCGGTGTACCGCCGGATGCAGGACTACTTCGTCGACGCCAAGGTGTGGGCCGTTGCCCACGCCGAACATCAGCGCATCCTGACCGCGATCGTGGCGCACGACCCCATCCGGGCGCGCCACGCCATGCACGCACACCTGCTTGGCATCCTGGCGCGCCTGCGCGAGGACTTTGGCGACGTTTCCAACCCCCGAGGCGACCTATGACGACACCCACCCTGTCCATCAACGGCAACCGGCTATGGCAGTCCCTGATGGATCTTGCGCAGATCGGCGCGACGGCCAAGGGCGGCAACTGCCGCCTGGCGCTCACCGCGCTCGATGGCCAGGGGCGTGATCTGGTGACCGGCTGGATGCGCGATGCCGGCATGACGGTGCGCGTGGACCAGGTGGGCAACATCTTTGCCCGGCGCGCGGGCCGCGACGACAGCCTGCCGCCCGTCATGACGGGCAGCCACATCGACACGCAGCCCACGGGCGGCAAGTTCGACGGCTGTTACGGGGTGCTGGCCGGGCTTGAAGTCATCCGCACCCTGAACGACGCGGGCGTGCAGACCGAAGCCCCGCTGGAAGTGGCCATCTGGACCAACGAGGAAGGCTCGCGCTTCGTGCCCGTCATGATGGGTTCGGGCGTATTCGCCGGCAAATTTCCGCTGGAGACGGCGCTGTCGGCCCGCGACGCTCAGGGCATCAGCGTGCGCGACGAGCTTGCCGCCATCGGGTATGCGGGCGCCGATCCCGTGGGCGGCCGCCCGGTCGATGCGTACTTCGAGGCGCATATCGAACAGGGCCCGATCCTCGAGCACGAGGAAAAGACCGTCGGCGTGGTGACGGGGTCGCTGGGCCTGCGCTGGTACGACGTCACGGTGACCGGCATGGAAATGCACGCCGGTCCGACGCCCATGGCGATCCGCCGCGACGCCCTCTTTGCCACCAGCTTTTTGCTCCAGGCTGTCGTGAACATTGCCAACTCCCACCAGCCGCACGGACGCGGGACCGTGGGCGAGATCCACGCCCATCCGGGCTCGCGCAACGTGATCCCGGGCCAGGTGCGATTCACCACCGACCTGCGCCACGAAGACGAGGCGACTTTGACCCGCATGGACCAGGATTGGCGGCGCGTCTGCGACGACATCGCCGTCGCGCACGGCGTGCACGTCGACGTGAAGGACGTGCAGTATTTCCCGCCGACGCCGTTCGATACGGATCTGGTCGACAAGGTGCGCAAGGGCGCCGCGAACCGTGGCCTGCCCGCCATGAACATCGTCACTGGCGCGGGACACGACGCCGTCTACATGGCCGCCGTCGCGCCCACCGCGATGATCTTCGTGCCGTGCAAGGACGGCATCAGCCACAACGAAATCGAAGACGCCCGGCCCGAGCATCTGGAGGCCGGTTGCAACGTCTTGCTCGACGCCATGGCGGCGCGAGCCAATGGCGCCAGTTAGCGCCCTGAATGATTTGACCAAGCCGTAGCCAGCACGCCTGCTTCGTCCAACAAAAATGCAAAGGGGAAAAACTTGCAGCCGGACACTCACCGCACCGCCGCCGACCACGCCGCCCTCGCCGCTCTGGCGAAGCACCACTAATTTCTCCGCATTGGTGCGCGGCGCCTTAACCAGCACCTGAACGAAGCATTGTTGCAGCAGCTCCACCCGCAGTACCCGAGAAACGCAGGTGGCATGAGGTTTGCTTGATTCGGCACGGCATTCGCCGCGTCCGAGCGGCCGCCTGTCCGACCCTTTCCAGCCCGGAGGCTCGCAGTGAAATCGAAAAACTGGTTTTCCCTAAGCATCGGCGCAATGGTCCTTGCGGCCGCGCTGCCCGCCACGCAAGCGTTGGCCCAGACCAAGGGCGGCACGCTGAACATGATCGTCCAGCCCGAACCGCCGGTCATCGTGACGGCCATCAATCAGCAGGGGCCGACGCAATTCGTCGCGGGCAAGATCTACGAAAGCCTGCTGACCTACTCCACCGACTTGAAGCCGCAGCCTGGCCTGGCCAAGTCCTGGGAAGCCGCCGCGGATGGGCTGACCTACACCTTCCATCTGCAGGACAACGTGAAGTGGCACGACGGCAAGCCCTTCACGTCCGAAGACGTCGTGTTCTCGCTGGCGGAAATGCTGCCAAAGACCCATGCCCGCGCCCGCGTCATCCTGAACAAGTTCGTCGATTCCGTGCAGGCGCCGGACGCCAAGACCGTGGTCATCAAGCTGAAGACGCCGTTCCCGGCCTTCATGCTGATGTTCGAACCCGGCTTTGCGCCGATGATGCCCAAGCATCTGTATGCCGGCACGGACTACATGACCAACCCCGCCAATCAGAAGCCCGTGGGCACGGGCCCGTTCGTCTTCAAGGAATGGAAGCGCGGCGAATACATCAAGCTGGCGCGCAATCCGGACTACTGGAAGCCGGGCAAGCCCTACCTGGATGAACTGGTGTTCAACGTGATTCCCGATGCGGCCTCGCGTGCCGTGGCGTTTGAGCGCGGCAGCGTGGACGTGCTGCGCGGCGGCGACGTGGACAACGTCGACATCAAGCGCCTGCGCGGCCTGCCCAACGTGGAATACACCACTGCGGGCTGGGAGATGTTCTCGCCGCAGGCCTACCTGATCTTCAACATGCGCAAGCCGCCCTTCGACAATCTGAAGGTGCGCCAGGCGGTCATGGCGGCGATGAACCGCAACATGGTGGTCAACAACATCTTCTTCGGCCTGGGCAAGGTGTCGACCAGCCCGTTCGTGACGACCGAGATGTTCTACGACAAGAACATGCCGCCGATGCCGTTCGACATGAAGAAGGCGCGCGCGCTCATCAAGGAATCGGGCATCAAGCCGGGCGACTACACGATCCGCCAGCTGAGCTTCCCGTACGGCTCGACCTGGGACCGGCTGGGCGAATACACCAAGCAGGCGCTGGAGCAGCTGGGCTTCAAGGTGAACGTGGAATCGACCGACGCGGGCGGCTGGGCCAGCCGCACCGGCAACTGGGACTTCGACCTGACGACCACCTTCACCTACCAGTACGGCGATCCCGCGCTGGGCGTGCAGCGGCTGTACATCTCGTCGAACATCGTCAAGGGATCGCCCTTTGCCAACGTGCAGGGATACAGCAACCCCGAGACCGACAAGATGTGGGAGGCCGCCGCCTCCGAGGTCGATCCGGCCAAGCGCCAGGAGCTCTACACCAAGATCCAGACGACGCTCGTCAACGAAGTCGCCAATGGATTCCTGGTCGACATGGAGTTTCCCACCCTGTCTCGCGCAAACGTGAAGAACCTGGTCAAGACCGCCATCGGTCTGAACGAGTCGTTCGACGACGTCTACATCGAGAAGAAGTAAGCGCTGCCAAGGCGCTGCCGCAGGTTCGTCCGCGGCAGCGCCCGGCTGCGCGATGGGCCCGCTTGCCGCCGGCAAAGCCCGTCCTGAAAGGACCCGAGCATGAGATTCCTGTCTTTCCTGCTTTCCCGCATCGGCAAGGCCCTGGTGGTGGTGCTGGGCGTGGTGATCATCAATTTCTTCCTGATACGGCTGGCGCCCGGCGACCCCGCCGCCGTGCTCGCCGGCCAGGCCGGCGCGGGCGATGCCGCCTACGTGGACCAGCTGCGTGTCGCTTTCGGGCTGGACAAGCCGATCCTGACGCAGCTCCTGCTTTATCTGAAGGGCGTGGTGCAGCTGGACCTGGGCTTTTCGTACCGCAACCACGTGCCGGTGCTGGACCTGATCGTCGAGCGGCTGCCCGCCACCTTTCTCCTGATGTCGTGCGCCTTTGTGTTTTCCATCGTGCTGGGCGTGCTGCTGGGCGTGGTGGCTGCCAAGGCGCGCTACCGCAACAAGCGCCGCTGGATCGACAGCTCGGTGATGACCGGCGCCCTGCTCCTGTACGCCACGCCGCTCTTCTGGCTGTCGCTGATGGGCATCCTGCTGTTTTCGGTGGTGCTGGGCTGGCTGCCGGCGTTCGGCATGGAAACCGTGGGCGCCAACCTGACCGGCTGGGCGCGCGCGGGCGACATCGCCCTGCATCTCATCCTGCCGACGGTGACGCTGGGCTGCTTCTTCATGGCCGTCTATGTGCGGCTGACCCGCGCGTCGATGCTGGAGGTGATCGGCATGGACTTCGTGAAGACGGCCCGCGCCAAGGGCGTGAGCCCCAGCCGCGTGATCCGCGCGCACGTGCTGCGCAACGCGCTGCTGCCGGTCATCACGTTTGCCGGCATCCAGCTCGGGCAGATGGCGGGCGGCGCGGTCCTGACCGAAACCGTCTTCGCATGGCCCGGCATCGGCCGTTTGATGTTCGACGCGCTGCTGCAACGCGACTACCAGCTCCTCTTGGGCATCTTCCTGGTCACGTCCATCATGGTCGTCGTCTTCAACCTGTTGACCGACGTGCTGTACCGCCTGATCGATCCGCGCATCGGCGCGGGTGCGCAGCAAGGAGCATCCGCATGAAGTCATTTGCCCAACGCTACATGCGCAATTACGGAGCGGTGGCCGGCCTGGTCATCATGCTGATCGTGGTGGCCGTGGCCCTGGCGGCCCCCCTGCTGTACGAGGAATCGCCCTGGATGATGGTGGCCGATCCGCTGATCCCGCCGTTCACCAATGCGGACTATCCGTTCGGCACGGACATGCTGGGCCGCGACATTACCGCGGGCCTGGTGTGGGGCGCGCGCGTGTCGCTGATGGTGGGCCTGCTGTCGACCGCGGTGGCGCTGCTGTTCGGCATCCTGGTGGGTTCGGTGGCCGGCTATTGCGGCGGCCGCGTGGACGACGCGCTGATGCGCTTCACCGAATTCTTCCAGACCATTCCGCAACTGGCCATGGCCGTGGTGCTGGTCGCCATCCTGAGTCCATCGGTGTACTCGATCATGGGCGCGATTGCCGTGGTGTCGTGGCCGCCGGCCGCGCGGCTGGTGCGGTCGGAGTTCATGACGCTCAAGCAGCGCGAATTCGTGCAGGCGGCCATCGTCATCGGTCAGACGCCAGCGCGCATCGTGGGCACGCAGATCCTGCCCAACGCCATGTCGCCCATCATCGTGTCGGCCTCGTTCATGGTGGCAACTGCCATTCTGACCGAGTCGTCCCTGTCGTTCCTGGGCTTGGGGGACCGGAATCTGATGAGCTGGGGCTTCATGATCGGCGCGGCGCGCACGATGATCCGCGAAGCATGGTGGATGAGCGTGTGGCCCGGCGTCGCCATTTTGCTGACCGTGCTGGCCATCAACCTGATCGGCGAAGGCCTGAACGACGCCCTCAACCCGCAACTGCGCAAGCGCGGCGAATAGGAGGCCGGCATGACTGAAACCGCAGAATCGACGCCGCTGCTGTCCATCCAGAACCTGACCATCGCGCTGCCCAAGGGCGGCGACCGCCCCTATGCCGTCGAGAACGTCTCGTACGACATCCGCGCGGGTGAAATCCTGTGCATCGTCGGCGAATCCGGGTCGGGCAAGTCCATGAGCGCCAACGCCATCATGGGACTGCTGCCCGACTACCTGACGCCGCAGCAGGGGCGCATCCTGTTCCGCGGCCAGGATCTGCTGCAGCTGGACGAACCGGCGCTGCAGGCCATGCGCGGCAAGGACATGGCGATGATCTTCCAGGAGCCGCTGTCGGCCCTGAACCCGCTGATGACGGTGGGCGAGCAGATCAGCGAGGTGATGCGAGTGCATGACGCCTACCCCGGCGCCGAGCGCTTGAAGCGCACGCTGGAACTGCTGGAATTCGTAGGCCTGCCGGATCCGGCGACGCTCTATCACGTGTACCCGTTCCGCTTGTCCGGCGGTCAGCGCCAGCGCGTGATGATCGCGATGGCGCTGGCGCTGGAACCCGCGCTGCTGATCGCCGATGAGCCCACGACCGCCCTGGACGTCACCACGCAGGCGCAGATCCTGGCGCTGATCGCGCGCATCCAGAAGGCCAAAGGCATGGGTGTGATGTTCGTCACGCACGACTTCGGCGTGGTGGCCGAGATCGCGCACCGCGTGGCCGTCATGGAGAAAGGCATCCTGGTCGAACAAGGCCCGGCCAGCGAGGTCCTCAACCGCCCGCGTCATCCCTATACGCAGCGCCTGATCGCGGCGGTGCCGCACCGGCGCGGCGAGGAACGCGCCGGGATCGCGGACGACCGCCCGGTGCTGGAAGTGAAAGACCTGAAAAAGACCTACGTGATCGGCCACGGCTGGCTGGGCAACAAGCGCGAAGTGCACGCGGTGGACGGCGTGAGTTTTGCCGTGCGGCGCGGCGAGACGCTGGGCATCGTGGGTGAATCCGGATCCGGCAAGTCGACCATCGGAAAATGCCTGCTCAAGCTGGTTGGCATCAATGGCGGCCAGTTGCTGTTCAACGGTCAGGACATCGCCACTTTGCCCGAGTCGCGCTTTCGGCCGATGCGGCACGAGATCCAGATGATCTTCCAGGACCCGTTTGCCTCGCTCAACCCCCGGCACACCGTGGGCCGCATCATCAGCGACGGCCCGGTCGCCAACGGCGTGGCGCGCGCGCAGGCCGAGGCCCGGGCGCGCGAGCTGCTGTCGCTGGTGGGCATGGACCCGTCCGCCTTCGATCGCTATCCCAACCAGTTTTCGGGCGGCCAGCGCCAGCGCATCGGCATCGCCCGCGCCCTGGCGCTGGAACCGAAGGTGCTGGTGGCCGACGAATCTGTCTCCGCGCTGGACGTGTCGGTGCAGGCGCAGGTGCTGCAACTGCTGCACGACCTGCAGCAGCGGCTGAAGATTGCGCTGGTGTTCATCACCCACGACCTGCGCGTGGCAGCGCAGATCTGCAATTCGGTGCTGGTCATGCACCGCGGCAAGGTGGTCGAGTACGGGTCACCGGCGCAGATCTTCGACAACCCGCAGCACGCGTACACGCGCCAGTTGATCGCCGCGGTGCCGGGCCAGCATTGGGACCCGACCAAGGCGCAGGCCGCTTGACCGCAATTCCGTCATCGCCATTCAGGAGAACCCCATATGCAACGCCCCGCCGCAATCCCCACCGTGCAGATCGACAACGAGCAGGTCACCGTTACCGAGTGGAGCTTCCCGCCGGGCGGCGAGACGGGTTGGCACCGCCATGGCATGAACTATGTGGTGGTGCCGCAGACCACCGGCCCGCTGCTGCTGGACACGCCCACCGGCCAAGTCACCAGCCAGCTCACCACCGGCGTGGCGTACTACCGGCCGGTCGGTGTCGAGCACAACGTCATCAACCCCAGCGACACGGAATTCGTGTTCGTCGAGATCGAACTGAAGCGGGCATGAGCCCCGCGCATCTGGCATTGACCTGGACGGTCTGAGCGAGGATATCCATGAAGGCGTTTTTTTCCGAAGAACAACTGCTGCATTCGCCCCGCCAATTCATGCGGCTGGGCCGCATCAGCGCCCCCACCGACCTGCCATCGCGCGCCGAGAACCTGCAGCAGGCGCTGGCGGCGCGCGGCATCAAGGTCGAAGCGCCGGCCGACTACGGCCGCAAGCCGCTCGAACACGTCCACAGCGCGGATTATCTGGACTATCTGCAGACGGCCTTTGCGCGCTGGCAGGCCCTGAAGGCGCCGGGCGTGGATCCCGGGCCGGAAGTGCTGCCCAACCTGTCGCCGTACTACAACGGCCGCATCGATGCCGCCGGGCGCGGCCCCTGCCCCTCGCCGTCCATCGTGGCGCAGACCGGGTACTACCTGAGCGATCTGTCCTGCCCCATCGGGCCGCAGACCTGGCGCTCGGCGCTGCGGTCCACCCATAGCGCGCTGGCGGCGGCGGACCATGTGGCGGGCGGCGGCGGCGTGGCGTACGCGCTGTGCCGGCCGTCTGGCCATCACGCCCATCGCGACCGCGCGGGCGGCTTCTGCTACCTGAACAGCAGCGCCGCCGCAGCGAGCCGGCTGCTGCAGACGTGGTCCAAGGTGGCGGTGCTGGACGTGGACGCGCACCACGGCGACGGCACGCAAAACATCTTCTATCACCGGCCGGACGTGATGACCGTGTCGCTGCATGCCGATCCGGCCGGCTACTACCCCTTCTACACCGGCTACGCGCACGAACGCGGGTACGGCGCGGGAGAAGGCTTCAACCTGAACCTGCCGCTAGCGCACGGCTGCGGCAACCCGGAATTCCTTCAGGCACTGGATACGGCCCTGGACGCCCTGGCGGGATATGCGCCAGAGGCGCTGGTTTTGCCGCTGGGGTTCGACACTTACAAGGACGATCCCATCAGCGTGCTCCGGCTGGACATCGACGCCTACCGCGACATCGGCGCGCGCGTCGCGAGCCTGGGCGTGCCGACGGTGGTGGTGCAGGAAGGCGGCTACATGGTCGAGGCGATCGGGCCGGCGCTGGATGCGTTCCTTGAGGGCTTTGGCCGTGGCGGCAAATGAAGGCGCGCGCCAGACCGGCATCCTGCTGTTCTTCGCCGCGCTGGTGGCCTTTGCCACCTTCGACGCGGGCGCCAAGCAGTTGCTGGAACGCTATCCCGCGCCCTTCCTGAACGTGATGCGCTACCTGGCGGTGGTGACGCTGGCGATGGGCATGCTGTGGCGCCACGGGCGCGGCCTGCGGCTGCGCGACGCGCCGGAAAAGCCGCTGCTGGTGCTGCGCGGCGTCATGCTGGCCACGGTGGCGACCTGCTTCATGACGGCGCTGATCTGGATGCCGTTGTCCGAAGCCACCGCCATCTACTTCACGGCGCCGCTCATCATGGTGGCGCTATCGCCGTGGATGCTGGGCGAACGCGTCCGTCCGGCGCAGTGGGGCGCCGTCGCCGCCGGCTTTGCCGGCATGCTGCTGATCGTGCGGCCGGGCGGCGACCTGCCCCTGCTGGGCACGCTGCTGATGGCGGTGTCGGCCGTCAGCTACGCGATCTTCCAGGTGCTGACGCGCAAGCTGTCGAACAAGGTGCCGGGGCCGGTGCAGTATGCGTACACGGCGTACATCTGCCTGATCGTGACCGCGCTGCCCGCGCCCTTCTTCCTGCCCGACCCCTGGCCCGGCGCGGCGGACACCGCCATCATCCTTGCGCTGGGCGCGTGCAGCGGCCTGGCGCAGATCCTGCTGATCGCCGCCTTCCAGCGCGTGCCGGCCGCGACGCTTGCGCCCCTGAACTACTTCCAGCTGCTGCTGGCGCTGGGCTTCAGCACGTTCTGGTTCCAGCGCCCGCCAGACGCGCTGGCGCTGGCGGGCATGGGGTTGATCATCGCGGCCGGGGTCTTTCTGGCGCGGCGCCCGCTCAGAACTCCATCGACGCCGACAACATGAACGTGCGCGGTGCGCCCAGCGCCAGGCTCGACAGCTGAGGCATGCCCCAGTACGCCTTGTTCGTCAGGTTGTTGATGGCGGCGCGCAGCACCACCGGGCGGTCGGCCACCCGCGTGGCATAGCGTGCGCCCACGTCGTACGTCGTGCGGCCGCCCACCGACAGCGAGTTGTCCGCGCTGATGTACTGCTTGGACACCGAGGTCGCGTTGGCGGTCAACGTCAGCCCCTGCACCACCGGCACGTCCCATTCCACGCCGAGCTTGCCCTGCAGCCGGGGGATGCCGGTGGCCTGCTTGCCCTCATTGGCCGCGACGGCGGCTTTGGTGACCTTGGGATCGATGTAGGCGACGCCGCCGATCAGGCGCACGCCTCGCAGCGGTTCGCCGAAGAAGCCCCATTCCACGCCCTGGTTGCGCTGCTCGCCGCCGAACGAGAACACGTTCGTGACCGGATCGGTGTAGCTGCTGGGGCGGTTGATTTCAAACAGCGCCAGCGTATGGGTGAAGTCGCCCAGGTCGACCTTCAGGCCGATCTCCTTCTGCTTGGTCTTGAAGGGCGCAAAAAGCTCGCCTGCGTTGGCCGCGGTGGCGGGCGCGGACTGCCCCTTGGAGAGACCCTCGATATAGTTGGCGTACACCGAGATGTTGTCCGTGGCCTTGACGAGCAGTGCGGCGGCGGGCGTCGTTGCGTGCGCGTCATAGCGGCTGGTGCGCGCGCCGGTGGCAACGCTGAAGCTGTCGGTGCGGACCTCCTGGCGGCGCGCCCCCAGCGTCAGTTGCACCCGGTCCTCGGCAAAGGACAGGGTGTCGGCCAGGCCATAGCTGATCATGCGCGTCTTGCTGTGCATGATCGGCGGAAAGACGCCGGCGGGCGCCGGCCCCCAGACCGGGTTGTAGATGTTGGTGACCCAGTCCGCGCCGGGCACCGAGCGGCGGCCGTAGTCGTGCTGGTCGTCGGAGTAGTACGTGGCGTTCAGCACCCACTGGTGCTTGATCGCGCCGGTCTGCAGCTTGCCGCGCAGGCCCGCGTCGCCGGAGGTCTTGTCCACCTCCATGTTGAGCTGCCCCATCGACGTGCGGAAGTCACCGGCATCGTTGAACACCTGCGCCGACATGGCGCCGCTGTAGGTGTATTCGGAACGGCTGGTGCCGATGGCCGCGAACGCCATCAGCTTGTCGGTGACGTCGAATTCGCCGCGGATCATAGCGCCGCGGTCCTGATTCTTCACATAGGCCCAGTCCGGATTCAACAGGGTTTCGGGCTTGGGCGGCTTGGGCACGCCGATGCCGGGCGCCAGGTTGATGCCGCGCGTCACGCCGTCGATGCGCTCATCGGTGTCGTACAGATCCGCGGAAATGCGGACCCGCTCCCCGCGCCAGTCCAAGCCCAGCGACGCCAGTTGCGCGCGCTTTTTCTGGTCGTCGACCGGGCCGTCGCCGTTGCGGTACATGCCATTGAACCGGATGCCGAACTGCTGGTTCTCGCCGAAGCGCCGTCCCATGTCCAGGTGCCCGCCGAATTGCGAGTCCGACATGTAGGTGGCGGTCAGGCGCGTCAGGGGATCGGCGCCGGCCCGCTTGGACACCAGATTGACCGTGCCGCCGACCGAACCGCCAGGAGGCATTCCGTTCAGCAAGGCGGACGGGCCCTTCAGCACCTCGATCCGCTCGAACATCTCGGGCGAGGTCCGATAGTACGGCGCCATGCCGGCCAGTCCGTTGAACGTCATGTCGGTGGTGGCTGAAGCGAAGCCGCGGATCGAGTAGTTCTCGCTCCACGCGCCCGACACGCCGTTGCTGAAGACCGACGCGTCGGTGCGGGCGATGACATCAGTGATGTCCTTGGCCTGCAGGTCCTCGATGTACTTCTCCGTGTAGTTGATGACGGAGAACGGCGTGTCCATGAAGTCCTTGTCACCCAGGAAGCCCACGCGGCCGCCGTACGTGACCTGACCGCCGGCGTAGGGCGTTGCGGGCGCCTCCTGCGATTCGGCCTGGCCGGTGACCGTCACCGTGGGCAGGGTCTTCACGCCCGCCTCCTGCTGCGCCCAGGCGGGCGCAGCAGCCACGACGCCCAGCGTGAGGCCGAACACGGCGGCAATGAGAGGGTTCAAGGAAAAGGCGGGCTTTGCCTGCCCGGCCAGCGGCGAAGGACGTGCGACGCGGCCGCTATGGCGACGTTTGCTCATGGAATGCTCCGTTCAGTTGAGCTGGGAACCGCCCGGCAATCCGGGCGACTGGGAATCATTTACGTTTGAATCGGCAATGACGCGCGGGGCGTCGCGAAGAATCAGTTCCGGTAAGGCCTCATGACGTCGTCGATCATCAGATGCAGCGACTTCACGCTGGCGGCGGTGACGTACCAGGCTTCGGCGTCGGCAAAGACCACGCGGCCGTCGCGCCACGCGGACGTCTGGCGCAGCAGCGGGTTGCCCAGCGTCTCGGCATTCAGGGCCGGGCGGCGTTCCATCACGGCAGTGCGGTCGACCACGTAGACGATGTCCGGGTTGGCCTGCTGGATGAATTCGCTGGAGATCGGCTGGCCATGCAGGCCGCCATCGGCCAACGGACTGGCGGGCTTTACGCCCAGCGCGTTGAAGATGAAGCCGTAGCGGGATTGCACGCCGAACGAGCTGAAGGCGCCGTTGTTGTGCAGCACGACGAGCGCCGTCTCCCGACGGTCGCGGATCAGCGCGCGCGCCTCCTCCACCTTGGCATCCAGACCGGCGGCCTTCTGGCGCGCAAGGTCTTCCTTGCCGAAGATGCGACCCAGCGTCAGCAGATGGTCCTTCACGATCTCGATGTGATCGGCCTGGCTGTCGCGGTAGTCCACGTCGAAATGGATGGTGGGCGCGATCTGGCTCAGCTCTTTATAGTGGTTCGCCTGCAGCGAGGTGATCAGGATGAGGTCCGGCTTGGCCGCATATACGCGCTCCAGATTCGGCTGGACGATGGCGCCCATGTCCTGCACTTCGGGCGCGTCGCGGTAGCGGGCCAGAAAGTGCGGCACGAAGTCCTTGGGCATTCCCACGACGGGAACGCCCAGCTCGTCCAGGAAATCGACTTCGTTCATGTCCAAGGCAACCACGCGCTGCGGCAGCCGGTCGATCACGGTCTCGCCCAGCTTGTGCTTGACGGTGATGGGGGCATAGGCAGTCTGCGATGGTGCATTCGCGGGTGCGGCGGGTGCGGCAGCCGGCGCCGAGGCGGCCTTGGGCGCGTCCGTGGCTTGGCCGCAGCCGTACAGCGCCGCCGTTGTGGCCATTGCAGCGGCAAGCAGCAGCGCCCTCGGCCAGTGCGACAGGGTCATTTCAGTTCTCCAGGGGGATTGAAGTAGTTGCACAGGCGACCGCGATCGCCCTGCGTGATGTCGAAGTCCAGTCCATACAGTTCGCGCAGCCGGTCTTCGGTCATGACCTCGTGCACCCCGCCCGCGCAATGCACCGCCCCGCCCTTCAGCGCCACGATGTAGTCCGAATAGCTGGCCGCGAAATTGATGTCGTGCACCACCAGGATCACCGTGCGGCCGTGCTCGTCGCACAGGCGGCGCAGCGCGCGCATGATCTGCACGGCGTGCCGGATATCCAGGTTGTTCAGCGGCTCGTCCAGCAGCAGACAATCGGTCTGCTGCGCGATGGTCATGGCCATGAACGCCATCTGACGCTGGCCGCCGCTCAGCTCGTCCAGGTACGCGTGGCGCAAGGGCTCCAGTGACAGAAACGCGATGGCTTCGTCGATTGCCTGCCGGTCCTGCGGCGTCAGCGCGCCACGGCTGTAGGGAAAGCGCCCGAAGGCCACCAGGTCTTCCACCGTGAGCCGCAGGTTGAAGTCGGGCGATTGGCGCAGCGTGGCGACGCGGCGCGCGTAATCGGCGCGGCGCATGTCCGCCACGCTGCGGTTGCCGATGAAAACGCCGCCCTGCGTCGGCGCCAGCAACCGCGCCATCATCATCAAAAGCGTGGTCTTGCCCGCCCCGTTCGGACCGATCAGCGACGTCAGCCGGCCCTCGGGGAACTGCAGGCTCACGTCGCGCAGGACGGCCTTCGCGCCGTGGCTTTTGGAGAGATTTCTGGTCGTGATCATGCCGTGCCCCGCGTGCGCGCCATCAGCGCGAGAAACCAGCCGCCGCATACCAGGTTGACCAGGATGCCGACGGTGGTCTTGTAGTTGAAGATGTGCTCGACCGCGAGCTGAGCCAGGATGAACATCCCGACGGCGATGGCGCTGCCGGTGGGCAACGTGACGCGGTGCCGGCGCGTGCGCGCCAGCGCATATGCGGTGTTGGCCACGAAGATGCCCATGAACGCCGTAGGTCCCAGCAGGCTGGTGGAAACGGCGACCAGCACCGCGATCAAGGCCAGGTGCAGTTGCACGGCGCGCGGATGATCCACGCCCAGCGACATGGCCTGGTCCCGCCCCAGCGACAGGACGTCCAGCGTCGGCAATTGCCTGCGTCCGGCCAGGCATATAGCGGCGACGATGACAGCGGATACCAGCAATTGCGCTGGCTCGGCCTTACCGAACGAGGCCTGGGTAAAGCCGAGCAGGATCGAGAACTCGCCCGGACTGGTCTTCAGTTGCACGAACTGCGTGAAGGTGCCGATCACCATGGTCAGCACCAGTCCCACCAGCAGCAGGAAATACACGTTCTGCCTGTCGTGGCGGAACAGCCAGCGATGGAGAATCCACGAATACGCCAGCATCACCAAGACTGAGACCAGGAAGTTGCCGTTCGGCCCCAGCAGCACCAGGCTTTGCGTGCCCAGCGCCAGAATCATCACGGACTGCAGCAGCAGATAAACCGCCTCGTAACCCATGATGGCGGGCGTGAGGATCCGGTTGCCGGTCAGGGTCTGGAACACAATCGACGACCACGCGATGCAGACGCCGCCGATCACCATGGCCGCCAGCCGCGCGAGGCGTTTGGGGATGACGTAGTCGAAGTCCAGGCCCGACCGGAAGAAAACGAACACCATGGCCAGCACGATGACCGCCAGCCACACGACCTTTCGGGAAGCGGCGCGTCTCATCGGTGCTTCCAGATAATCAGCGCCAGGAACAGGACGCCGCCCACGCCCCCCGCCGTCAGGCCGATAGGCACTTCGAACGGATGAATCAGCACGCGTCCCAGGATGTCGCAAACCAGCAGCAGCGACGCGCCGCCCAGCGCCACGACGGGCAGCGTGCGGCTCAGGTTGTCACCGTAGTGGAGCGCGACCAGATTGGGCACGACCAAACCAACGAATGGAATAGCCCCAACCGTGATGACCGTGGCCGACACCGTGACGGCCACCAGCATCAGACCCAGCGCGACGGTGGCCGGATAGTTCAGTCCCAAGCTTGCGGCCATGTCCTCGCCCATGCCGGCCACCGTGAAGCGGTGCGCGTACAGGTAAGTCAGCACGACGATCGGCAGGATCAGAAAGATGATCTCGTAGTTGCCCTGCACGATCTTGGAGAAGTCGCCCAGCAGCCAGCCCTGCATGCTTTGCAGGATGTTGTTGCGATAGGCATGGAATTCGGCCAGCGCGCTCAGCACGCCGCCAAACATAAGACCCATCACGGGCACCAGCACTGTGTTCTTGAACCGGATACGGCGCACGATCATGACGAAGGCCAGGCTGGCGGCAAAGCAGAACGCCAGCGCAAACGCCATCCGCCCGCCCGGCCCCATTGACGGCGCCACCGTCAGCGCAACCAGGATGCCGAGCTTGGCGGCGTCCAGCCCGCCGCAGGTGGCCGGTTCGACGAACTTGTTGCGCACGATGTGCTGCAGGATCACGCCGCACACCGACAGGCCGACGCCGGTCAGCACCAGCGCGGCCAGCCGAGGCAGGCGGCTCGCGGTCAGCGTCAGCCACGCGTCGCCCGACAGCGTGAACAGCTGCGTCCAGGCCAGCTGCCGCGCACCGACCAGCAGGGACGCGCCGCACAGTGCGACGAACAGCACCGACAGCCCGGCACGCATCAGACGCGGTCTCCCGCGATGCGCCAGCCCTTGGCGGCCTGCCGCTGCTCCAGGAATTGCGCATACCGCCCGCCGCTTGCGCGCAGCGCCGCCGGCGCGCCCGCTTCGACGATCCGGCCGTCCTCCAGCACCGCGATTTCATCGGCCATCGCCACCGTCGACAATTGATGCGCAATGACCACCAGGGTGCGCTTGCCGCGCAGCCGCGCCAGCGTGTCGGCAATGACGGCCTGGTTGCCCGCGTCCAACGCTGCGGTGGCCTCGTCCACCAGCAGGATGGGCGCGTCGCTGATCAGCGCACGGGCAATGGCGATGCGCTGGCGCTCGCCGCCGGACAACCGCGTGCCGCCCTCGCCCACCGGCGTGTCCATGCCGTGCGGCAGGCGCGCGGCGATCTCGTCCACGCCCGCTTCCCGCGCGGCTTGCAGGACATCGGCATCATTGCTGCCCGGCCGGCCAGCGCGGATGTTGTCGGCGATGCTGCCGGTAAAGAGATAGTTGTCCTGGAAAATCTGGCTGATCTGGCTGGCCAGCTGCGCGCTGGCGATCTGCCGCACGTCGACGCCGCCGACATGCACGCTGCCTTGCGTCACGTCGAAGAATCGCGCGATCAGCCGCGCCAGCGTCGTTTTGCCGGACCCGGATGCGCCGATCAGGGCAATCATGGTGCCCGGCTCGATACGCAGGCTCACGCCGAGCAGCACGTCCGGCGCATCTTGCGCGTAGCGAAAGCGCACATCGCACAATTCGATGGACGCGTCGCGCGGCGTCTGCGGGGCGGCGGGCTCGGGCAGCGGCGCCACGGCAAAGAGCGCGTCGATCGCGTCAAGCTGCGCGCGCGCGCCGCGCAGAACCTCGCCATAGCCGGCAACCTCAAGCAAGCCGTCGATGTAGCGGACAGCCAGCAGCATCGCGACGATGGCCGCCACCACTTCGCCGGTTGCAGCGCCAGCGCCCAGCAGTCCGTTGAGCCAAAAGGCCGCCGCGAACAGCAACCCGGCAAAGACGGACTGCACCGCCCAGACGTTGAGCACGGCCGCGGCCGCCGACAGCCAGATCAGGCGCACGCCCGATTGGCGTTGCGCATCAAGGGATTGCTCGAAGCGCTGCATGCCGCCGCCCTGCGCGCTGAACGCGCGCAGGACCGACTGCGCCTGGGCAAACTCCACCACGCGCTGGCTGGTTTCCGCAAAGCGCTGGTGAAAGACCGTGTCGGCTCGGCGCGCCAGCCGCGCCGTAAGTGCCAGCACGCCCGCCAGCAGCGGCAGCGCCGCCAATGCGATCAGTCCCAACAGCCAATGCTGCGCGAACAAGGCCCCGCCCAGCACAAGGGGTGCGGCCACGCCCGCAATCAGCGGTGTGAAGACGTGCGCGGGCAACTGGGCCACGCTCATCATGCCCTGCGTGACGACATGGCCGAGACGCGCGGTGTTGTGCGGCGTGAACCAGCCCACCGGCAGGCGCGCGACATGGTCGCCCAGCCGATGACGGCCGCCTTGCAGGATCGCGACGCCCACGCGCACCCCCGCCCGCTCGACCGGCAGGCGCAGCGCCGCGCAACACGCCACCCCGGCGAGCAGCGCGGCCAGCCACGGGATGGCCTGGCGTGCATCGCCGGTCAGCAGATGCGTGAGGAGCGGCGCCGTGGCCGCCATGGTCAGCCCGCAGGCCAGCCCGTAGGCGACCGCCAGCCGCGCGTAGCGGCGCAGCACGTGAACCTCATTGCCAAGCAGGCGCACCAAGGTCTTCAGCATGCCGGCTCCTCTTGCGGCGTGGCCATCGCATAACCACCCTGCTCCCAAAGCCGCGCGTAGCTGCCGCCTTGCGCCAACAGCGCGTCGTGCCGCCCCTGTTCGGCAATAGCCCCGTCCTCCAGCACCAGGATGCGATCCGCATGCACCACCGTGTCCAGCCGGTGCGCGATCACCAGCAGCGTGCGCCCCTTGGCAAAGCGCGACAGCGCTTCCTGGATAGCGGCCTCGTTGCCGGCGTCGGCCGCCGCCGTGGCCTCGTCGAGCACCAGCACCGGCGGGTCGAGCAGGACGGCGCGCGCGATGCTCACGCGCTGGCTTTCACCGCCGGAGAACTGCGCGTCTTCGCCGATAACGGCGTCGTAGCCGCGCGGCAATGCCAGGATGCGTTCGTGGATGTTGGCGGCTCGCGCGGCGGCCTCGACCTCCTGCTGACTGGCACCCGGCCGGCCCAGCGCGATGTTGTCGCGCACGCTGGCGTGGATCAGCCGAACCTCCTGCAGCACGAAGCCGATGCGCCGGTAAAGCTGGGCGCTCTCGATCTGCCGCAGGTCCGCGCCGCCGAGCGTGATGCGCCCTTGTGCCGGGTCGAAGAACCTCAGCAGCAGACGGGCAAGCGTGGATTTGCCCGCGCCGGACGGGCCGACGATGGCGGTCACCGTGCCGGGCGCCAGCGTGAACGTGATGCCGGACACCGCCTCGTGGCCATCGCCGTAGCGGTAGCCCACGTTTTCAAACCGGACTTCGTGGCCTTCGGGAAGTTGTCCGCACCCAGCCGGCGGCGTCTCCAGAACAGGCGTATTCATAAGCGCCAGCACACGCTGGGCCGCGCCCTTTGCGCTGCCCAGATCGTGCAGCAGCGTGTGCAGCAGGAGCATCGGCGCGCAGATGCCTGGCGCCACTAGCGCGAAAGGCAGCACGTCCAACGGCGCCATCCAGTCCAGCGCCACGAACAGCGCGCCCGCGCCGAGCACCACGCCCAAAACCGTGACCGGCGCGATCAGCGCGTGCGCCCGCGCCATCGCCGCGACCAGCGGCCGGGTAAAGTCGGCAAAGGCCGCGGCAAAGCCGTCCACGGCGTCCCGGTAGCCGCGATGCGCCTCGCCGGCATCCCCAAACGCCTTGACCACCGGAATGCCATTGACGAATTCGACGGTCGCGCCGTTCAGACGGCCAAGGCGTTCCATGAACACCGGCATGTTCGCGCCGCCGGCCTTCATGGCGCGACGCAGAAAGAGGAAGAAGCCCGCGAACGGCAGCAGCGCCACGATGGCAAGGCGCCAATCCTGCGCGAACAGGTAGGCCGCCGACGCCAGAATCGCGCCCGCGGCGCGCCCCGTCGCCGTGAAGAAATGCGCGGTGAGGCTATGCAGGGTCGCGATGTCGTCCTGCAAGGCCTGCTTGACCTCGCCCGACGCCCGATCCGTGAACCAGCCCAGTGGCGCTTGGGCCAACCGCCGGGCGCCGGCCACGCGCAGGTGATGCGTGATCCGGTTGTCTGCCAGGTGGGCGGTCAGTTCGCCGGCGGACACCAGCGCCAGGCCGATGAGCAGGCAAGCAATGGCGGCGGCGACGCCCCACCCCATTCCCGGCCCGGGCGTCGTTGAAGCGGGACCCTCCAGGACCAGGCGGGCGATGTGCGCGATGGCGGCCAGCGGCGCCAGCGTAAGCATGGTGCCCACCGCGGCAAGCGCGGCTGCGGCAATGAGTTGCCCGCGGATCGGGGTCAACACCAGATTGAGCGGGCCGGGCTGTTGAAGGTGGGCCGGCGCGGCTCCGGAAGTGCTCATGAACGAAGTACCAGGACGGAGTTGATAATTATTTGCATCACTATAAACTAAATTCTTGAATTAGTTGCATGGCAATAAACTAAATAATTTCGGGACGGGTTAAAGTGCGGGATAGTCCACGCGACAAACAGGGATCAGACATGCAGCCAGAGCGCCGCCCCGCGCGGGGACGCCCTCCCACCATCACCCGCGAGCGCATCGCCGACGCCGGCATCGCCGTGGGCTTGCCCAACATCACATTCGTCGGCGTCGCCGCGGCACTGGGTGTCAGCCACATGGCGCTCTACAAGCACGTGCCCAGCCTTGAAGAGCTCAAACGCCTGGTCGCCGAGGAAATCTTCAAGCGCTGGCAGATTCCACAGGCCTGTAGCAACGATCGCGGGGATCTCAAGGACTATCTGACGGTGTTCGCGACGTCGGTGCGCGAGTTCGTCAAGGCGCACCCGGGCGTGACGCCCTTCGTGATCCGTCGGCTGGCCGCGACGCCGTCCATGCTGGCCAAGATCGACGGGCACCAGCGCCATATCGCACAGGCCTACGGCATCTCAAAGGAGCAGTCTCGGATCCTGCTCGCGACCGTGGCGTTTCACGGCCTGGCGGTGGCGGACACGGTGTATTCAGTCGCGGGGCTGGAGCCTGTCGTCGACGCCGCGCGCGCGGCGGAAGAATCCGAGATGGAAGTGGAACTGGATCAGGGCATGCAGGCGCTGATCATCGGCCTGATGGCCATGCTGGATGGCGCTTAGCTGGTTTCGCGCTGGACCAGCTTGAAACCCAAATCCACGTGCCGCTCAGGCACCGGTTCGCCCGCCAGATGCTGCATGAGCAGTTGCGCGGCAGATAGCCCGATCTGGTAGCGCGGCGTGGCAATGGTGGACAGCGGCGGCGTGGTCCAGGCCGTGCCCGCCAGGTCATGAAACCCGACGATGGCCATCTGCGCCGGCACTTGCAACCCATCCCGGCCGCATTGGAACACCGCCCCCTGCGCCAGGTCGTCGTTGCAGAAGAACACGGCGTCGCAATCGGGATGGCGCGCATGCTGGTCCTGCATCAGCGCGGCCCCCAGGCTGATCGATGATTTTTCCGGCGTCATGATTTCCAGCGTCGAATCGTACAGGCCCGCGTCGCGCAGCGCCTGCCGGCACCCTTCGCAGCGGCGCAGCGAACGGGGATCCAGCTGCGCGCCTATGATGCCGATGCGGCGGTAGCCGCGCTCCACCAGATGGCGGCCGGCGGCGTAGCCCGAGTCGAATTGCGAGAACCCGACGCTCATGTCGTCGTCGCCATCCAGCGTCTCGATCGTGTGCACCGTGGGGATCCCCTGCGCGCGCAGCAATTCCCAGACGCCCGGATTGTGGTCGATGCCGGTCAGCACCAGCCCGTCGGGCGAGTGCTGCAGATACTTGCGCAGCAGCGCTTCTTCCTCGTCCGGCGAGTAACCCGTCACGCCGATCAGCATGTGATAGCCGTGCTGGTCCAGCACGTCCTTGATGCCCGTGATGATGTCCACGAAGACCACGTTGCTCAGCGACGGAATCAGGACCACGATGGTCTGCGACCGCGCAGACGCGAGTGCGCTGGCGGCGTGGTTCGGCACGTAGCCCAGTTCCTGGCACACCCGCGCGATCTGCTGGCGCAGTTCTTGCCCCACTTTGTCCGGCGTGCGCAGCGCCCGCGAGACCGTGATGGCGCTGACGCCGACGCGCCGCGCAACGTCTTGCATGGTGACGCGGCCAGCGCGCGAGCTTCGGGGTTTACGAACGGACATGGACCCTCGCGGTAAGTGCAAGCGCGTAGTCTGACCGAAAAAAAGACGCTTGCCAAAGCAAAAATGTTAGCGCTAACATGATCCACATCAAACGACTAAAAAAACTCCGGGAAACGGAGAGGAGACAACCATGCAAGCTTCCCCCCTGGGGCGGCCGGGGCCATCGCGTCCCGGCCGGTCGCCGCTGGCCCGCGCCGCGGACTGGTGTTTTGTGCTGCAGACGTGGCTGATGGTGGCCTGTCTGATCGTGATGGTCGTGCTGCTGTTCGGCAACGTGGCGCTGCGCTATCTCTTCAACTCCGGTATCAATGCTTCCGACGAGGTCTCGCGGCTGGCCTTTGTCTGGATGATCTTCCTGGGCGCGGTGATCGCGCTGCGCGAACACCAGCACATCGGGGTCACCATGATGGTCGAACGCTTCGGCCCGGGCGCCCGCCGCGTGTCGCACATTGCCTGCCAGTTGATGATCCTGTGGGTGCTGTGGCTGATGGCCGAGGGCGGCTGGGTCCAGACAGTGATCGGCATGGACACCGTGCTGCCCGTCACCGGCATGCCGCTGGCCGTGTTCAACGCGGCGGGGCTGTATGCCGCCGTGGCGATGGGCATCCTGACGCTCATCGACCTGGTCCGCGTGATTGCGGGCGGACCGCTGCCGGCGGAATCCAGTCCGGAAGACCCGGCGGTCTGAACCGGCCCCTCCCCGCCCCCAACCATCCGCCTGGATATCCGCAATGATCCTGACCGTCTTCCTAGTCGTGCTGCTGGGGCTGATCGCCCTGGGCATGCCGATCGCCTTCGCGCTCATCATCAGCGCAATCGTCATGATGTTCCAGCTGGACTTCTACGACACCCAGCTCCTCGCCCAGAACATGCTGTCCGGCGCCAACAGCTTCACGCTGATGGCCGTGCCGCTTTTCATGCTGGCCGGCGAACTGATGAACGCCGGCGGCATTTCGCGCCGCATCGTTCATTTGGCCAACACGTTCGTGGGCCACATCCAGGGCGGCCTGGGTTACGTGGCCATTTTCGCCAGCGTGCTGCTGGCATCGCTGTCGGGCTCAGCCGTGGCCGACGCCGCGGCGCTGGGATCGCTGCTGATCCCGATGCTGCGCGAAAAGGGTTATGAGGCCGGCCAGGCGTCGGGCCTGATCGCCGCCGGTGGCATCATCGCGCCCATCATCCCGCCGTCGATCTCGTTCATCATCTTCGGCGTCGCCACCAATGTGTCGATCACCAAGCTGTTCTTCGCCGGCATCGCGCCGGGCCTCATGATGGGGCTCACGCTGGTGGCCGTCTGGACCTGGGTGGCGCGCAAGCATGGCAGCATCAACCCCGCGCCACGCGAACCCTGGCGCAACCGCCTGAAGGCGCTGCGCGGCTCGCTGTGGGCGCTCTTTCTGCCGGTCATCATCATCGGCGGCCTGCGGGGCGGCATCTTCACCCCCACGGAAGCGGCCGTTGTCGCCGCCGTGTATGCGCTGCTGGTCAGTCTTTTCGTCTACCGCGAGATCGGCTGGCGCGATCTGGGGCCGCTCTTCATCAACGCCGCGCGCACCACGGCGGTGGTCATGTTCCTGGTGGCGGCCGCCATGGTCTCGTCCTACATGATCACGCTGGCCGACCTGCCGCAGGACCTGATCGCGCTGCTGGAACCAGTCATGGATCAGCCCAAGCTGCTCATGTTCGCGCTGCTGATCCTGCTGACGCTGGTGGGCACGGTGATGGATCTGACGCCGACCATCCTGATTCTCGCCCCGGTGCTCATGCCCGTCGTCATCAAGGCGGGCATCGACCCCGTCTACTTCGGCGTCATGTTCGTCATGGTTGGCAGCGTAGGCCTGCTGACGCCCCCGGTGGGCACCGTACTCAACGTGGTTTGCGGCGTGGCCCGCATCAATATGGAAACCATCTGCAGAGGGGTGTGGCGCTACGTCGTGGCCTACACGCTGCTGCTGGTCCTGCTGGTGATCTTCCCCGAACTGATCACCGTACCCGCACGCTGGATGCACTAGCGGCACTTGAAACCCCCCGAGGAGAAACACCATGATCAAGCAATTCAAGACCCGCATTCTTGTCCTGGCGACGGTGCTGTCCTGCACCGTCGCCGGGGTGGCCGCGGCCGCGGACGTCAAACCGCGCCTCATCCGCTTCGGCTACGGCCTGAACGAGGAAAGCGTGCAGGGCCGCGCGGCCCGCCATCTGGCGCAGGAACTGGAAAAGGTCAGTGGCGGCAAGCTCAAGATGCGGACCTTCGGCTCGGCGAACCTGGGTTCCGACGAACAGATGCAGAGCGCGCTGGTGGGCGGCGCGCAGGAAATGATGGTGGGGTCGACCGCGCCGCTGGCGGGCATGGTCAAGGAGTTCGGCGTGTTCGACCTGCCGTTCCTGTTCAACAGCGAAAAGGAAGCCGACGCGGTGCTGGACGGCCCGCTCGGGCAGGACCTGCTGAAGAAGCTTGAGGCCAAGGGCATCGTCGGCCTGGTGTACTGGGAAAACGGTTTCCGCAACATGACCAATTCCAAGCGCCCGATCACGCGCGCCGAAGATTTGCAGGGCATCAAGCTTCGCGTCATGCAGAACCAGATCGCGCTGGGCGTGTTCAACACGCTGGGCGCCAACGCGGTGCCGATGCCGTTCTCGGAATTGTTCACCGCGCTGGAAACGCGCACGGTGGACGGGCAGGAAAACCCCATCACCACGATCCAGAGCAGCAAGTTCTACGAGGTGCAGCCCTACCTGACCATCACGCGCCACGTCTACACGCCGTGGGTCGTGCTGGCTTCCAAAAAGTGGTGGGACACGCTGTCGCCCGACGAGCAAAAGCTGATCCGCCAGGCCGCCGCGTCGTCGCGCGACTTCGAACGGCAGGACAGCCGCGCCGATTCCACCAAGGCCATGGGCACGCTTGAAAAGAACGGCATGAAGATCAACACGGTCACGCCGGAAGAAGTGGCCCGCATGCGCCAGAAGGTGCAGCCCGTGGTCGACAAGTACACCCAGGAGCTCGGCCCCGAACTGGTCAAGCAGCTGAACGACGAAATCCAGAAGGCGCGCAACTAGCGCTTTTGGTGGCCCGGATCCGCTTTTGGTCCGGGCCCGTATGCAACCGAAGCGAGACAGCCATGTCCCAGACACCCCGCCGACTGCGCAGCCAGAAATGGTTCGACGATCCCTCGCACGCCGACATGACGGCGATCTACGTCGAGCGCTATCTCAATTACGGCCTGACGCGCCAGGAACTGCAATCGGGACGGCCGATCATCGGCATCGCACAGACGGGCAGCGACCTGGCGCCCTGCAATCGCCATCATCTGGCGCTGGCCGAGCGCATCAAGGCAGGCATCCGGGACGCCGGCGGCATTCCGATGGAGTTCCCGGTGCACCCGCTGGCCGAACAGGGCCGGCGGCCCACCGCGGCGCTGGACCGCAATCTGGCGTATCTGGGGCTGGTGGAAATCCTGCACGGCTATCCGCTGGATGGCGTGGTGCTGACCACGGGCTGCGACAAGACCACGCCCGCATGCCTGATGGCCGCGGCCACCGTGGACATCCCGGCTATCGTGCTATCCGGTGGGCCCATGTTGGATGGCTGGCATGAGGGGCAGCGCGTGGGATCGGGCACCGTCATCTGGCACGCACGCAACCTGATGGCCGCGGGCAAGCTGGACTACGAAGGCTTCATGACCCTGGCCACGGCATCGTCGCCGTCAATTGGCCACTGCAACACCATGGGCACCGCCCTTTCCATGAATTCGCTGGCCGAAGCGCTGGGCATGTCGCTGCCCACCTGTGCCAGCATTCCCGCACCGTATCGCGAGCGCGGCCAGATGGCCTATGCCACCGGCATGCGCATCTGCGACATGGTGCGCGAGGACCTGCGGCCGTCGCACATCATGACGCGGCAGGCGTTCGAGAACGCCATCGTCGTCGCCTCGGCGCTGGGCGCGTCCAGCAACTGCCCGCCCCACCTGATCGCGATTGCGCGCCACATGGGCGTCGACCTGAGCCTGGACGACTGGCAGCGGCTGGGCGAAGACGTGCCGCTGCTGGTCAACTGCGTGCCGGCAGGCGAATACCTGGGCGAAGGCTTTCACCGCGCGGGCGGCGTGCCGGCCGTGCTGCACGAACTGCTGGCGGCGGGCCGTCTGCATCCTGACTGCGGGACCGTGTCCGGCAAGACCATCGGCGACATCGCCGCGGCGTCGAAGACGCACGATGCGCAGGTGATCCGAAGCTGCGGCACGCCGCTCAAGCACCGCGCCGGCTTCATCGTGCTGTCGGGCAACTTCTTTGACAGCGCCATCATCAAGATGTCGGTCGTGGGCGAGGCGTTCCGCCGCGCGTACCTGTCGGAGCCCGGCTCGGAAAACGCCTTCGACGCGCGCGCCATCGTGTTCGAAGGCCCTGAGGATTATCACGCCCGCATTGAAGACCCGGCCCTCAACATCGACGAACACTGCATCCTGGTCATCCGCGGCGCGGGCACCGTGGGATACCCCGGCAGCGCGGAAGTCGTGAACATGGCGCCGCCGGCGCACCTCATCAAGCGCGGCATCGACTCGTTGCCCTGCATGGGCGACGGCCGCCAGAGCGGCACGTCGGCCAGCCCTTCCATCCTGAACATGTCGCCGGAAGCCGCGGTTGGCGGCGGGCTTGCCCTCCTGCGCACGGGCGACCGGATCCGCGTGGACCTGAACCAGCGTTCGGTCATCTTGCAGGTCGACGAATCAGAACTGGAACGGCGCCGCCAGGAACCGGCGTACGAAGCGCCGCCGTCGCAGACGCCTTGGCAGGAGCTCTACCGGCAGACCGTGGGACAACTATCCACGGGCGGATGCCTGGAGGCGGCGACGCTGTATTTAAAGGTGGTGGAGACGCGCGGGGATCCGCGGCATTCGCATTGAAGGGTGCGGCGGGTGCGGGCTATTTACGCGTAGGCGTGTCGGCCGGGCCGGTGGCCTGGCCATTGCCCCCGCCATCGGCATGCGGGCTGGGCCGGCTGAGCACGTAGGCCGCGCTGGCCAAGAAGAAGATGCCCACGCCGATGGCCAGCAATGGCGACGGATTCGCGCTCCAGTAAAACAGCACATAGCCCGCGGCCATGCCCAGGCTGGCGTACGTCTTGCCCTTGCGCGACACCGCGCCCTGTTCACGCCAGGCGCGCAGCGACGGACCGTAGGTGGGGCTGTCCAGCAACCATTTCTCGAGCCGGGGCGACGAGCGCGAAAAGCAGCCAACCGCCAGGATCAGGAAGATCGTCGTCGGCATCACCGGCAGAAAGGCGCCAATGACGCCCAGCGCCAGCATCAGGCAGCCCAGGCATAACCAAAGTGCTCTCATCATGATGGTGTGCAGGATATCGCAAATGGGCTGACGGGGAGCCGGCCGGTTTCCTGCGCCGCGCCGCTCACGATGCCGCGGGCTCCGGCATCCTGGCGCGCAGCATCCTGACAAATTCCGCATCGGGGCTGCCTCCCGCGGCGCGCGATTTGTGAACCATGGCCCACGCCTCGCCATACTGGCCGCGCCAATAATAGGCCGTGGCCCACGAGGCATACAGGTAGCCCTTGTCGGGCTCGACGGCCTCGCCCTTGCGGTACCACTCATCGGAACGCGTCGTGGCGGCAATGCGCGCCTCGGGCGGCAACGTCTTGTCCTCGGCCGCGCAACGCGCCGCAATTCGGCCCGCGTCCGCATGGATGCCGCGAAACGCCGGCGGATTCAGGCTGATCGCGCGGTCCATCATGCTCATCGCCTGGCAGATCTTGCGCTGGCTTTCCAGGACGACCGCAAACCCCGCGTATACCTCGGGGTTGTCGGGATTGAGCAGCCAGGCCTGATTGAAACGCCGCATGGCGGACCCGGGCTGGTCTTCACGAAAAAGGCGATAGCCCTCTTCGACCCGCGCCTGCGCCGCCGCCGATGACGAACCAAACGTCTTCACGGCCTCGGCAGCCTGCTGCTCATCACTCGCACGCAACGCAGCCGCCGCGCGGCGATCACCGCCGGCATACATCGGCGCCTCGGCGCTGGCCGATTGCGCCGGCGCTGGCATCTTGATTACGCAGCCGGGCAACCACAGCAACTGAGCCAGAATGAACGCCTTCAACGTGAATTGCATGGGCGGGCTTTGAATTGAGAAAGAGGGAATATACCTGCGTGGGTATTGAGGCAAGAACGCGCGCCGAAAAGCAAAAAGCCGCGAAGTCATAAGACTTACGCGGCTTTTCAGGTCTGTGTCCGACTAGCTCTATCGAACACACCTTTGCAGGAATTTGGTAGGCGGTATTGGAATCGAACCAACGACCTCCACGATGTCAACGTGGCGCTCTAACCAGCTGAGCTAACCGCCTGCAAAGAAGAAGAATTATATAGTGCTTTTTTAAACTGTGCAAATCGTCTTGAATGATTTTTTGCGGTGTTTATTGCGTTTCCAGGTATTCAACATTTGCCTTGCGGCTTTGCCAAACTGCCCTTTCCACACGCGCATTAAATGCGCTACAGCACTACTTCTTTTCCTTCAATTTCGTGTCTGCGTCATGTGCCGCAGCAACGAAGAACGAGATTCTATCAGAACTTTTTATTCCTTGCTCGACTTCGACGCCACTACTCACATCAACCGCCCACGGCCGCACCGACTCAATGGCCGCGCCCACGTTTTCCGCATTCAATCCGCCGGACAGGATCAACGGTCGGGACATGGGATCGGCACGCACATCGTTCAGCAACGCGTAGTCGAACCCATGCCCGCTGCCGCCGTAACCGGCGCTGTAGCTGTCGAACAACCATCCCGCCGCCTGGCCGTACGCGCGGCAAGTGGTGGCGAGGTTTTCCGCCGTCTCCAGACCGGGCGCCCCGGCACGAAACGCGCGCAGGTGGCGATGCCCGTAGCGCGCGCATTCCAGCGGCGTTTCGTCGCCATGAAATTGCAGCAGGTCGGGGCCGACTTCGCCGAGCACGGTGCGGATTTGTTCCTCTTGCGCATTCACGAAAAGCGCGACGACGTCGACAAACGCCGGCACCCCGCGGCGCAACTGCGCAGCGCGCGTGGGCGTGAGGCAGCGCTTGCTCTTGGGATAGAAGACAAAGCCGATCGCATCGGCGCCGGCTGAAACGGCGGCTTCAATATCTTCTTCGCGGGTCAGCCCGCAGATCTTTATGCGTGTACGCATGGCATATTCTGGAAGTGTCGCCCCGCGGCGACGGGCTGGGTCAGTATATCCGTCCGCGCAAGGGGCCCGCGTCACAGACCCGAGTCTGAAACCCTATCCGCCGCGCGCGCCCAGCGTCGCCACCATGTTGTCGAAGCTGCCCTCGGCCATGCGGAACCAGGGGACCTGTGTGTTGCGGAAAGCCAGCATGCTGTCGTAGAGCTTCTTGAACGTCGCGTCGTTGGCGCTCAATTCATTGCAGGCCGCCAGCGTGGCGTCATGCGCGGCTTGCAGCACCGGCCGCGGATACGCCTTCAATTGGGCGCCCTGCGACGCCAAGCGGCGCAACGCGTCCGGATTGTTGGCGTCAAACGTGGCGATCATGTCGTTGCACGCAGCGGCGCAGGCCAAAGATAGTGCGGTCTGATAGGACTTGGGCAGTTCGCCATAGGCGTCCTGATTCACGTACAGCGACAACTGCTGCGTGCCGGCCCACCAGCCCGGAAAGTAGTAGTTCCGCGCGACCTCGAACAACGCGAACCGTTCGTCGTCGAACGGACCGATCGTGGCCGCCCCATCCACCAGACCTTGCGCCAGCGCGGCATGCACCTCGCCGGCGGGAATGTCGACGGGCGTCGCGCCCAGTCGCGACAGAATGTGGCCGGTAAAGCCGTCCGCCGCCACCTTCAGGCCGCGCAGGTCATCAACGGTCTTGATTTCGCCACGAAACCACCCGCCCATCTGGGCGCCGGTATAGCCGCACGGAAAGTTCAGGATGCCGAATTTGGCGAAGGCCTCCCGCGTCAGCGTCAGGCCCTCACCTTTACGCATCCAGGCGTTCATCTGGCGCGTGTTCAGACCAAACGGCACGCCGCCGTCAAAGCAAAGCGCGGGATCGGTACCGAAGTACCGGGCCGACGCCGCATGGCCGCATTCGACAATGCGGTGCTGAACCGCCTCCAGCGCCTGCCCCGGCTGGAACAACTGGCCGGCCGGAAAGACTTCAATGTTGAAGCGCCCCTCCGTGACCTCGGCCACATAACGCGCGACGTCGGCAGCCCCCGCGAACAGCGCGGCCGCGTCGGCCGAAAAATCCGAAGCCAGCCGCCATGTCAGGTTGGGCGCATCCTGCGCAATGGCGGGAGCCGCCAGCACGGCGCTGCCGGCGGCGGCGCCCAGGGCGGTCTGCTTCAGAAACGCGCGGCGTTGCATGGCGCATGCCTCCAGAAAGGCTCGGGTTTCCGCCGGCTGCGCGGCGGCTTCCCTAATAGGATTGAGTAAAGGGCGCCAGCAGCGACGCCCCGCCGTCGAGTTCGCGTAGCCCGAAGACCTCGGGATAGTCGATGGCGGCAAGGTACAGGCCGTCCGGCGCAAAGGTGGGCGCGCCGCGTTTACGGTCGCGCCACGCCAGAAGCTGCGTCATCCAGTCCACCGACTCCCTGCCCTGCCCGACCTGCAGCAGCGCGCCCATGATGTTGCGCACCATGTGATGCAGAAACGCGTTTGCCTTCAGCGTGAAGACGAGGAACGGCCCGCGCTCTTCGATCTCGAGGCTGTGCATGTGCCGCACCGGATGCTTGGCCTGGCATTGCGAGGAACGGAAGCTGGAAAAATCATGCTCGCCGACCAGCGCCTTTGCGGCCTCGCGCATGGCGTCCACATCCAGCGGCTGAAAACACCAGCCCGCACGTCCCGCCCACAGCGCCGGACGCACCCGGCCTCGCCAGAGCAGATAGACGTAGGTGCGAGCGCGCGCCGAAAAGCGCGCGTGGAATTCGTCGGAGACTTCCTCGGCCCATTGGACCGAAATGCTGGGCGGCAGAAACGCATTGACGCCACGCACCCAGGATTCCGTCTTGCGGCTCAGCGCGGTGTCCAGATGGACCACCTGCATCGCGCCATGCACACCGGTGTCGGTGCGCCCGGCGCAGATCGTGGACACCGGCTCGGCGACGCCACAGAAACTGGCCAGGGCGGACTCCAGCGAGTCCTGCACCGTTTGCCGGTGCGGCTGTGTCTGCCAACCCTGCCAGGCGGAGCCGTCATACGCCAGCCCCAATGCAACTCTAGACATGCTTCAAACCCGAGGACCGCCGATACGGCGCGGTTCGTCCGTGGGCGGTACGTCCAGGTCGAGATTGATGGTGTCGAGCTTGCGGTTCAGCGCTGCCGTATCCAGCGCCGGCTCGTTGTACGTGTAGTTGTCCTCGTCATCGTCGTCGCGCCGCGCGCCAGCCCGGCGCAATAGCCAGGCGATGGCGAAGGCGACCAGCGCCAGCACCGCGGTAACGATCACGAGAAGATTGTCGGCCAGCCAGCCGGGCATGCCCGTTTGCACGGTTTTATCCGGAAGCGTGCCGACGGGCTTGTCGGCGTCCGCAGGCGTGGAACCCGTCGCGCCGGGGGTGCCTGCTGCGTTGGAGGAACTTGCTGCGTTGGGGGTACTTGCTGCGCCCGGCGTGCCTGCTGTGCCCGGCGTGCCTGCTGTGCCCGGCGTGCCTGCTGTGCCCGGCGTGCCTGCTGCGCCCTGCGTGCCTGCTGCGCCCGAAGTGCCTGCTGCGCCCGGCGTGCCTGCTGCGCCCGGCGTGCCTGCTGCACCCGGCGTGCCTGCTGCACCCGGCGTGCCTGCTGCGCCCGGCGTGCCTGCTGCACCCGGCGTGCCTGCTGCACCCGGCGTGCCTGCTGCACCCGGCGTGCCTGCTGTGCCCGGCGTGCCTGCTGTGCCCGGCGTGCCTGCTGCACCCGGCGTGCCTGCTGCACCCGGCGTGCCTGCTGTGCCCGGCGTGCCTGCTGTGCCCGGCGTGCCTGCTGCGCCCGGCGTGCCTGCTGCGCCCGGCATGCCTGCTGCGCCCGAAGTACCTGCTGCGCCCGAAGTGCCTGCTGCACCCGGCGTCCCAGTTGCACCCGAAGTGCCTGCAGCACCCGAAGCACCTGCCGAGCCCGAAGCACCTGCCGAGCCCGGAGCACCTGCCGAACCCGGCGCACCTGCCGAACCCGGGGCACCTGCCGTACCCGAACCGCCTGCTGCCCCCGAAGCACCCGTCGCACCTGCTGCACCGGCAGCACCCGGCGCACCAGCCCCGGCCGCGCCAGACTGTTGCGCAACAGCCTTGGTCAATTCGTCCACATTGCTTTGAAGCCGGTTAACGCGCCCTTGCGTGTCCGCCAGCGCACGGTCGGCGGACGTCTTGGCATCTGCCTGCGCCTCGGCCTGCGCGGCTGCGCTGTCCTGGACCTCGCCGGTCGACAGGCGCACCCGGTCTTGCGTCGGCGCGGCGGTGGCGACACCGGTATCGGCCGGCGGGGCGACCGTGCCGGAGGCGGCGTCCTGCCCCTTGACCACCGAGGGATTCGACCCCGCCGCGGCCCCCACGCGGCCGCGGTACTTGGCATAGGCCTCGGCATGCTCGTTGAAGATGCGGCGGGCTTCGGCCGGATCGATGGCGCGCACCGTGGCGGCGTCCGGAATCTTGAGCGTCTGGCCGGAACGCACCAGATTCATGTTGTTCTGAATGAAGGCCTGCGGATTGGCGCGCCACAGCGCGACCAGCATCTGATAGACCGACGCGTTGGGCACCGCATTGCGCTGGGCAATGGCAAACAGATAGTCGCCCGACTTCACCGTTACCGTGCCCGACGTGCCGCCCGTACGGCCTGGGGCGCCGACGGCGGCGGGCGTGACATCGGCGCTGGTGCCGCGCAGCGGCACCAGGATGCTGACCTGCACCTGCCGCTGTCCCGAGCTGGAATTGATGTCGAGCAGCAGATCCACGGCCCCGCCCGCCGGCGCCTGCGTGGACCGCACCCGCAGATTCTTGCGCGTCGGGTCTATCCCGTCTTCAACGCGAACCACCATGCTGGCAAGCGGCACCGGCGGCTTGACGCCCGCGCGCTGCCAGGCGGCTTCGTCGGCAATGGAAACCTTGAGTGAACTGATTTCTTCGGGCGTCAATTCCTGCAGACCAACGGTCGCCTGCAGCGGCGCGCCCGGTACGGAAACGACGCGCGAATGCCCGACGCGCATGGCCAGCGCCGAACCGCAGACGCTTGAGCCGATCGCCAGCGCAATTGCCCACTGAAGGGCTTTCAAACGGCGGGCATGCTTCACGTGGCGCGAACGCTGGGTCATAAGCTGGAATTCCGTTCTTGTAATCGAATTACGGGCCTGGGCCCATTCGCGCCATTTGCAGCGCAAAAAAGTGCCTCAATTCACCCGAAAAGTGTAATGGATCGAGCGCATTTCACAAACCTGAACGGGGCGCGAACGTTGGCCGGCGGGCACACGCGGCGCCTTTTTCGGACAGGACGCGCGCCGCGCGCAACCGCGCTGCGCCACGATGGTGCGCCCCGGCCTTCCCCACCGGCCCACTGCGCGCCAAAAAACAAGGGCACCCGAAGGTGCCCTGACTGCATCGTTGCGTGAAACGGGCGGCTGAAACACCAGCCCGTCCTGGCATCAGGCTTCGTTAAGCGCAATGCGCAGCATGCGGCGCAGCGGCTCGGCCGCGCCCCACAGCAGTTGGTCGCCCACCGTAAAGGCGCCCAGGTATTGCGAACCCATCGACAGCTTGCGCAGGCGGCCCACCGGGATGTCCAGCGTGCCGGTGACAGCCACGGGCGTCAGCGCGGAAACGGTGGCTTCCTTGGTGTTGGGAACAACCTTGGCCCACTGCGTGCCCTGCGCGATGAGGGCTTCGATCTCGTCCAGCGGCACGTCGCGCTTGAGCTTGATGGTCAGCGCCTGGCTGTGGCAGCGCATGGCGCCGATGCGAACGCACAGACCGTCGATCGGGGTCGGCGCCGTGCCGAAGGCAGCGCCGCGGCCCAGGATCTTGTTGGTTTCGACTTCGCCCTTCCATTCTTCCTTGGACATCCCGTTGCCCAGGTCCTTGTCGATCCAGGGAATCAGGTTGCCGCCGAGCGGCACGCCAAAGTGTTCGTGGGGCAGCGCAGCGTCCTTTTGCTTGGCCAGCACGCCGCGGTCGATTTCCAGGATGGCCGAGGCCGGGTCGTCCAGCAGGGACTTGACCGACTGGTTGATCTCGCCGAACTGGGTCAGCAGTTCACGCATGTGCTGCGCGCCGCCGCCGGACGCGGCCTGGTAGGTCATGGAGGTCATCCATTCCACCAGGTCGTTGTTGAACAGGCCGGCCAGACCCATCAGCATGCAGCTCACGGTGCAATTGCCGCCGATGAAGTTGCGCACGCCGCGCTTCAGGGCCGCGTCGATCACCGGGCGGTTGACCGGGTCCAGCACGATGATGGCGTCGTCGGCCATGCGCAGGGTGCTGGCCGCGTCGATCCAGATGCCGTTCCAGCCCGCGCCGCGCAGCTTGGGATAGACCTCGGACGTGTAGTCGCCGCCTTGCGCCGTCACGATGATCGGCAGTTTTTTCAGAGCGTCAATGTTGTAGGCGTCTTGCAGCGGACCTGCGCCCGTCGCCCACGTGGGCGCGGCGCCGCCAGCGTTGCTGGTGGAGAAAAACACCGGTTCGATCAGTGCGAAGTCGTTCTCGTCGCGCATGCGTTGCATGAGCACCGAGCCGACCATACCGCGCCAGCCGACAAGGCCTACTGCTTGATTCATTTCAATCGCTCTTTAAAGGGGGTGGCAAGATAGGGAGGGGAAATTTCGTGCAATTCAACAATTTATCAGAATGCACGCAGGGATGTTGCACCGCAGCTGGAAAAAAACGGGGCCGCAAGCGTGGGAGGTCAAATCCGGCGCATGGCGGCAACATCGATGAACGATCCCCAAAACAGAGGGGCCACCCGCCGGGCGGCCCCTCTGTATATATACCGCTGCACGCTTGTAACTCTGCACGCGGCAAACAGGACCGCCTCACAGCGGTCCAGCGCAGGGGATCAGGCCAGGGCCTTCAGGACGGCGTCGCCCATGCCTGCGGTGCTGACCTTCGTCGTGCCGGGTTCGAAGATGTCGGCGGTGCGCAGGCCGCTGGCCAGCACGCTGCGCACCGCCGCTTCGATGCGGTCCGCCTGCGGCGCCAGGTTCAGCGAGTAGCGCAGCAGCATGGCGGCCGACAGGATCGTTGCCAGCGGATTGGCGATGCCCTGCCCCGCGATGTCCGGCGCCGAGCCGTGGCTGGGCTCGTACAGGCCCTGGCCGCCGGCGTTCAGCGACGCCGAGGGCAGCATGCCGATGGAACCCGTCAGCATGGCCGCTTCATCGGAAAGAATGTCGCCGAACAGGTTGCCCGTGACGATGACGTCGAATTGGCGCGGGTTGCGCACCAGCTGCATGGCCGCGTTGTCGACATACATGTGCGACAGCTCGACATCCGGGTACTCGCGCGCCACCTCGATCACGATGTCGCGCCAGAACTGCGAGGTCTCGAGCACGTTGGCCTTGTCGACGCTGCACAGCTTCTTGTTGCGCTTCTGCGCCGATTCGAAGCCGATGCGCGCGATGCGGCGCACTTCGGATTCGGCATAGCGCATGGTGTCGTAGCCTTCGCGCTCGCCGGTAAAGGCGCCGTCCGGCGACGAACGCACGCCGCGCGGCGTGCCGAAATAGATGTCGCCGGTAAGTTCGCGGATGATCAGGATGTCCAGGCCCGACACGATCTCGGGCTTGAGCGACGACGCGCTGGCCAGTTCCGGATACAGAATGGCCGGACGCAGGTTGGCGAACAGGCCCAGCGCCTTGCGCAGGCCCAGAATGGCTTGTTCCGGACGGAACTCGCGCGGCAGGGTGTCGTACTTCCAGTCGCCGACCGCGCCGAACAGCACGGCGTGCGATTCCTTGGCCAGGTTCAGCGTGGCGGGCGGCAGCGGATGTTCGAACTGGTCGAACGCCGCGCCGCCGACGGGGGCCTGCTTGATATCGAAGGGCACATCCAGCGCCTTCAGGACGCGCACGGCCTGTTCGACGATTTCCGGGCCAATGCCGTCACCCGGCAAGACTGCGATGTTGTGGGTCATTGAATAGCGATCCTGTGACGATGGTTTGATCAGGCGATGGGGCGGCTTTCCAGCCACGGATGACGGGCCAGGCGCTCGGCCTCGAAGGCGCGGATCTTGTCCGAATGGCGCAGCGTCAGACCGATGTCGTCGAAGCCGTTCAGCAGGCAATACTTGCGGAAGGGTTCGATGTCAAAACCCATGGCGCGGCCGTCCGCGGCGATCACGACCTGGCGGTCGAGGTCGATGTTCAGCTTGTAGTTCGGGAACGCCTTCACTTCGTCGAACAGGCGCGCCACTTCCAGCTCGGACAGCACGATCGGCAAGAGGCCGTTCTTGAAGCTGTTGTTGAAGAAGATGTCGGCGTACGACGGCGCGATGATGGCGCGGAAACCGAACTGCGTCAGCGCCCAGGGCGCGTGCTCGCGACTGGAGCCGCAACCGAAGTTCTTGCGCGCCAGGAGGACCGAGGCGCCCTGGTAGCGCGGCTGGTTCAGCACGAAATCCGGATTGAGCGGACGCTTGCTGTTGTCCATGCCCGGTTCGCCATGATCCAGATAGCGCAGCTCGTCGAACAGGTTGGGGCCGAAGCCCGTGCGCTTGATGGACTTGAGGAACTGCTTGGGGATGATGAGGTCCGTGTCGACGTTTTCGCGGTCGAGCGGCGCCACCAGGCCTTCGTGAGAGGTAAATGCTTGCATGATGTCTACTCGGTGCTTGTCGCTTAACGGAACGTGCGGACGTCGACGAAATGGCCGGCGACGGCCGCGGCGGCGGCCATGGCCGGGCTGACCAGGTGAGTGCGTCCGCCCTGCCCTTGCCGGCCCTCGAAATTGCGGTTCGAGGTCGAGGCGCAGCGTTCGCCGGGTTCGAGGCGGTCGGCGTTCATGGCCAGGCACATCGAACAGCCCGGTTCGCGCCATTCAAAGCCAGCTTCGATGAAGATCTTGTCCAGACCTTCGCGTTCGGCCTGCTGCTTGACCAGGCCCGAGCCCGGCACGACCATGGCCTGGCGCACATTGGACGCCACGCGCTTGCCGCGCGCCACAACAGCCGCGGCGCGCAGGTCTTCGATGCGCGAGTTCGTGCACGAACCGATGAACACGCGATCCACGCGGATGTCGGTCAGCGGAGTATTGGGCTTCAAGCCCATGTATTCCAGCGCACGCTCCATGCCGCTGCGGCGCACGTCGTCTTTTTCGCGGTCGGGATCCGGCACGCGGGAATCCACCGGCAGCACCATTTCCGGCGACGTGCCCCAGGTGACCTGCGGCTTGATGTCGCGCGCATTGACTTCAACCACGGTGTCGAACTTGGCGCCTTCGTCGGTGTGCAGGGTGCGCCAGTATTTGACGGCCTGATCCCAGACGACGCCGGTGGGCGCGAACGGGCGGCCGCGGAAGTATTCGACGGTCTTGTCGTCGACGGCAACCATGCCCGAACGGGCGCCGGCTTCGATCGCCATGTTGCAGACGGTCATGCGGCCTTCGACGGAGAGCGCGCGGATCGTGCTGCCGGCAAACTCGATGGCGTGGCCCGTGCCGCCGGCCGTGCCGATGATGCCGATGACGTGCAGCACGACGTCCTTGGCCGTACAGCCGAAGGGCAGTTCGCCGTCGACCTTGATGAGCATGCTCTTGGCTTTCTTCATGAGCAGCGTCTGCGTGGCCAGCACGTGCTCGACTTCGGACGTGCCGATGCCGAAGGCCAGCGCGCCCAGCGCGCCGTGCGTGCTGGTGTGCGAGTCGCCACAGACCACGGTCATGCCCGGCAGGGTGGCGCCCTGCTCCGGCCCGATGACGTGGACGATGCCCTGTCGCAGGTCGTTCATGCGGAATTCGGTGATGCCGTACTTGCCGCAGTTGGCGTCCAACGTGTCCACCTGCAGACGCGAGATCGGATCGTCGATGCCCTGGGCGCGGTTCATCGTGGGCACGTTGTGATCGGCCACCGCCAGGTTGGCGCCGGTGCGCCACGGCTTGCGGCCCGCAATCGTCAGCCCCTCGAATGCCTGCGGGCTGGTGACCTCGTGCAACAGGTGCCGGTCGATATAGAGCAGACAGGTGCCGTCTGATTCCTGGTGGACGATGTGGGCGTCCCAGAGTTTGTCGTAAAGGGTTTGGGGCATGGATGCGCTCTGCAAATAGACAATCCGGCTCGAGCCTGGCGCGGTGGGTAAAACGCTTCCCTGCCGCGCCGGCTGCTGCGGCATGAGAGGAATTATGCCCACCCACCAAACCTAGTACAAGCACACCTTATATACCAGTACTACCACTACCATGCTGCCCACCCCGCCGAGGGAATTTGGCGGGCTGTATCGACTTGTTGCATAACGAGTTAATCAGCTTGCGAATTACGTGATCGATACAAATCGGTAAACAAAATAGATACAGAACTCTCAAATAGATATAATCGCCTCGTGCTCCGAAAGCGTTCACTTCGAAATAATGCGTAATAATCCGTATTAATAGATATAAAGAACTTTCGGTAAAGCGATGTTCGTGCAAATTCGAAGAAGTAGTTAGATGTTGCGCGAAATTCACCTTATGGACCGCCAGTAACAATCCTCAAGACTTAACAAATCTTGACTCGCCAAAACTGACATTTACATACAACATGGCGGCCATTCAATCTCAACTTGACTCGCGAATAATCACTATGGCTTCGTTTTTGCTCAAAAGCACGACCTCGGTCCTTGCCCTTGCATTTGCTCCCGCCGTTTATGCACAGTCTGCGACGCCCGCCGCTGCCGCACCCGCCGGGCAACCGCAAGTGACGTTGAATCAGATCGTTGAGCAGACCCTGCTCAGCAATCCCGAAATCCAGGCCAAGTACCACGACTTCCAGGCTTCCCTGGAAGGCCAGGCCGTCGCCCGCGCTGCTTACTTCCCGCAGATCAATGCGCAGGGTTACCTGGGCCGCGAATGGCGCAACAACGTGCCCGGCGTCGGTTCGCAGAGCTGGAACCGTCCGGGCTGGAGCTTTGAGCTGCGCCAGCTGATTTTTGACGGTTTCCGCACCACCAACGACGTCAAGCAGGCCGGTTTCGACAAGCTGTCGCGCTTCTATGACGTGCTGGCCACTAGCGACAACACCGCGTTCACGGCCGTGCAGGCCTATATCGACCTGCAGCGCTACCGCGACATGGAGCTGCTGGCCCGTCAGAACTACTCGCTGCACGAAAGCACACTCAAGCAGATTGGCGAGCGCACGGAATCCGGCGTCGGCCGGCGCGTCGACCTGGAACAGGCCGGCGGCCGCCTGTCGCTGGCGCAGACCAACCTGATGACCGAAACGGCCAACCTGCTGGACGTGCAACAGCGCTTCCAGCGCGTGACCGGTGCCTTCCCGCCTGAAGCAATGCTGCCGGCGCCCGACATCACCGACAAGCTGCCCAAGGCGCCGGGCAACTTCAATGAATCGCTGCGCCGCAATCCCAGCTTCCTGTCCAAGCAAGCCGGCCTGCAGGCCGCTCAAGCGGGCGTACAGTCGTCCAAGGGCGCGTTTTCGCCGAAGTTTGAATTCGTCGCCAACTCGGGCCGTGACCAGAATGATCCGACCCCGCAAAGCCGCGATATCCAGAGCTCCAGCGTTCAGGTTGTGATGAGCTACAACCTCTATCGCGGCGGCGCGGACTCCGCCCGCGTGCGCCAGACCGCCGCCCAGTCCTACGCCGCCCGCGACATCCGCGACTACACCTGCCGCAACGTGCAGCAGGACTTGGCCGTGGCTTGGAACAACATCACCAGCCTGAGCCAGAAGCTGCCCTTCCTGCGTGATCACGAAGTGGCCACGACCAAGGTGCGTGATGCGTACGCGCAACAGTTCCAGATTGGCCAGCGCTCTCTGCTGGACCTGCTGGACACCGAAAATGAACTGTTCGAATCGCGCCGCGCACTGACCAATGCCATTTATGATCTGCGTCTTGCGCAGTACCGCTGGCTGGCCCTTTCCCACACCCTGCTGCCGGCGCTGTCGCTGCAGCCCGCGCGCAATGAGATGCCCGAGGAAAACGGCAAGCTGGAAGTGTCGGACGAAGTGATCAAGCTGTGCAATTCGACCGTTCCGGATACCGCCCGACTGGCTCCCGTGCGCGTGCATTACAACGAAGGCACCCTGCCCCCCACGCTGGTGCCGATGAACGCGCCTGCCGCCCGACCCTGATCGGAGCAGGCCGCAAGGAGGCCCAATGGCAAACAAGGGCAATGATTTCTCCCAGTTGGACGCGGACTTTGTCCGCGTCCTTGAAGACTTAATTGACGCGTTGATCGCCAATGGCACCTTGCGCATGACGGACCTGCCTGTCCAGGCCCAGCAAAAGCTCACCCAGCGCAAGCAGCAGCGTGCGCGCCTCTCGGAACACCTCGACCTGTTGGATGACGAAGATGGACAAGTTATCTGAGAAGGCCGCCCGGGATTGGCGTGCTGATGCCCGCGCCGCGCACGACGACCCGCTGCTCGATTGCCTGGTTGAAATCACCCGCCTGCACGGCGTGACGGCCACCGCGCAAGCCTTGTCGGCCGGCCTGCCGCTGGAAGAACACCGCCTCACGCCCGCCCTGCTGCCTCGGGCGGCCGCGCGGGCGCAGCTTTCCGCGCGTGTGGTCAAGCGTTCACTGGATGCCATCTCGCAGGATCTCCTGCCCGCCATCCTGCTGCTCAAGGGCGAACGCGCGTGCCTGCTGCTCAAGAAGGACGGCGGCAAATTCCTGGTCAGCCACCCCGAACTGGGCGGCAGCTCCATCGAAATGGAACCGGCCGAACTGGCTGAGCAGTACAGCGGGCTGGTGTGCTTCGTCCGCCCGCAATTCCGCTTTGACGCCCGCGCCCCGGAAGTCTCCAAGGTGCGCGAGCGCCACTGGTTCTGGGCGGCCATCATGGAGAACCGCCGGCTGTACCGCGACGCCCTTGTCGCGGCGCTGCTGATCAACGTGTTCGCCATGGCGATGCCGCTTTTCACCATGAACGTGTACGACCGCGTGGTGCCGAACAACGCCGTCGAAACGCTGTGGGTGCTGGCCATCGGCATCACGCTGGTGGTGATCTTCAACATGATTCTGAGCACGGCGCGGTCCCATGTGGTGGACAGCGCCAGCAAACGCGTGGACGTGCGCCTGTCCGCGCAGATCATGGAACGCGTGCTGGACCTGCGCCTGGAAGGCCGCCCGGTATCGGTCGGATCCTTCGCGGCCAACCTGCGCTCGTTCGAATCCATTCGCGACTTCATCGCATCGGCCACCATCACCACGCTGGTCGACCTGCCCTTCATCCTGCTGTTCCTGGCAGCCCTGGCCTGGATATCGCCGTGGATGATCCTGCCGCCGCTGGTCGCAATCGTACTGATCCTGCTGGTGTCGCTGGCCGCGCAGGCGCGCATGGAAGCGCTGACGATGGCCTCGTTCCAGGCCTCGTCGCAGCGCAACGCCACGCTCGTCGAAGCGCTGACCGGCCTGGAAGCCGTCAAGACGCTGAACGCCCAGGGCGCGATCCAGCGCAACTGGGAGCGCGCGACGGAATTCATCGCGCAGACGGGCGGCAAGCTCAAGCTGATCTCGTCCTCCACGGTCGGCTTCGTGCAGGCGGTCCAGCAGCTCGTGTCGATTTCAGTCGTGATCATCGGCGTGTATCTGGCCCAGGAATCGGCGCTGTCGATGGGCGGCATCATTGCCGCGTCCATGATCGCCGGCCGCTGCCTCGCGCCGCTGGGTCAGGTTGCGGGCCTGCTGATGCAATACCAGAACGCGCGCACGTCGCTGGGTTCCATCGACAACTACATGAAGATGCCGATCGAGCGCCCGGCCGAGGCCGAATTCCTGCATCGCCCCGTGTTCCACGGCGGCCTGGAATTCCGCGACGTGTCCTTCGCGTATCCCGGCAGCACGCAGCCGGTGCTCAAGAAGGTGTCGTTCAAGCTCAAGCCCGGCGAGAAAGTCGGCATCATCGGCCGCATCGGCTCGGGCAAGACGACGCTCGAGAAGCTGGCGCTGGCCCTGTATCAGCCCACGGAAGGCGCCGTGCTGCTGGACGGCGTGGATGTGCGCCAGATCGACCCGGCCGACGTGCGCCGGGCCATTGGCCACGTTCCCCAGGATCCCCTGCTCTTTTACGGCAGCCTCAAGCACAACCTGGCGATGGGCGCGCCCTATGCCGACGACGCCAGCATCCTGGCGGCGGCCAACATGGCCGGCGTGACCGAGTTCGCCAACCTGCATCCCAATGGTTTCGACATGATCATCGGCGAGCGCGGCGAATCGCTCTCCGGCGGCCAGCGCCAATCGGTGGCCGTGGCCCGCGCGCTGATCAACGATCCGCCGATCCTGCTGCTGGACGAGCCCAGCAGCAACATGGACCACCAGAGCGAGGCCCAGCTTCGCAAGCGCCTGGGCGAAGCCAGCGCAACCAAGACGATCCTGCTGGTCACGCACCGTACCGCGCTCCTTGAACTGGTCGACCGCCTCATCGTGATCGACAACGGCCATATCGTGGCCGACGGTCCGAAGGAACAAGTTGTCGAAGCCCTGCGTCAAGGACGCGTTGGACGCGGAAGCTGAGAAAACCATGCTGAACAATCCTGGAGCCCCCAAGCACGGTTTCTTTGGCAACCTGCTGCGCGCCCCGCGCAACCTCTTTGTATTTTTCTTCGATCGTCTGCTGGAAGGCGCCGACAAAGGCAAGCCCGCGCAGCGTTCCGACTACATCGGCAATGCCGAATGGGTCATTCACGAGGCCCAGGCCCGCGGCGCGCGCATCCTGCTGTGGACCTCGCTGCTGGCCACCCTGGGCCTGCTCATCTGGGCCGGCTTTGGCAGCATTGACGAAGTGGTCCGCGGCGAAGGCAAGGTCGTGCCGTCCCGCCAGGTGCAGATCATCCAGAGCCTGGACGGCGGCATCGTCGAGGAAATCCTGGTGCGTCCCGGCCAGGAAGTCGAGGCGGGTCAGGTCCTGCTGAAGATCGACTCCACCCGCTTCAATTCGTCGCTGGGCGAGAACAACGCCGAGTACCTGTCGCTGCTGGCCAAGGCGGCCCGCCTGAAGGCGCTGGCCACGGGCGAACCGTTCGTCACGCCCGAGGAAGTGCTCAAGCAGGCGCCCGGCCTGGGCGAGATGGAACGCAACGCCTTCCAGGCGCGCAACACCGAGCTCAATGCCACCGTCAACGTGGCCCGCGAACAGCTCAAGCAACGCCAGGAAGACCTGCGCGAAACCATCGCCAAGCGCGACCAGGCATCGGCAAGCTGCGGCCTGACCTCGCGCGAGCTGCAGGTGACCCGGCCGCTGCTCAAGAGCGGCGCCGTATCCGAGGTCGACCTCTTGCGCCTGCAGCGCGATGTGGCCCGCTATTGCGGCGAGCAGAAAGGCGCCGAGGCGCAGATCGACCGCTTCCAGGCGTCCATCAAGGAAGCCGAAAGCAAGATCCAGGAAGCCGAGCTGAACATCCGCAACCAGGCGCGCAGCGAGCTCTCGGAAACCAACACCAAGCTTGCGACGCTGCGCGAAGGCAAGGCCGCGCTGGTCGACCGGGTCAAGCTGGCCGAAGTGCGCGCCCCGGTGCGCGGCACCGTCAAGACGCTTTTCAACAACACGGTCGGCGGCGTGGTGCAGCCGGGCAAGGACATCATCGAGATCGTCCCCAAGGACGACACGCTGCTGCTTGAAGTGCGCATCCAGCCGCGCGACATCGGTTTCCTGCACGCGGACCAGAAGGCCGAAGTCAAGTTCACGGCCTACGACTTCGCGATCTACGGGGGCCTGGAAGGCCGCGTGGAACAGATCGGCGCGGACACCGTGACCGACGAGAAAGGCAATTCCTACTACGTCGTGCGCGTGCGCACCGACCGCAGCACGGTAGGCGACAAGCTGTTGCCCATCATCCCGGGGATGGTGGCGGAGGTTCATATCCTGACAGGCAAACGCACGGTGCTCCAGTACCTGCTCAAGCCCATTCTGCGGGCGAAGTCCAACGCCTTCACCGAACGTTAATGGAGAGCTTCAAGGCCTTATGAAACCCATTCCCGTCCTGTTGATTACGCATGACGACCTGCTCTGGCAGCACTGGCGCGCGCTTGACCCGGCACGTTGGATGGCTGCCCGCGGGCGAGGCCTGGCGGATCTGCAACGCTGGCGAGAACAAGGCCGCACGCTGGCAGTGCTGGATGCCGACGTGCCCAAGCTTCCTTCCTGGCATGATCCGTCCTGGGCGCCGACGCTGGCCGGCCTGCATATCGTGGTCGCCAGCGCCAGCCCCAACGACGAGCAAGGCACACAGGCGCTGGGCGCTGGCGCGCACGGCTACTGCCACAGCTATGCGCAGCCGGCCGCAATGGCGCAGGCCCTGGAAGTCGTCGCCTCCGGCGGCATATGGATGGGACGCTCCCTGGTGTCCCGCCTGCTCAAGCTTGTAACCGAGCGCGCGCAGGACGCCCACGCCTGGGACGGCGGCCGGCTCACCGAACGCGAAATCACCGTTGCTCGCTACGCCGCCAGCGGCCAGGCCAACGCCCAGATCGCCGAGGCGCTGGGCATCACGGAGCGCACGGTCAAGGCGCATCTGTCGGCGGTTTTCGACAAGCTCGGCGTCACCGACCGCCTGCAGCTTGCCCTGCTGGTTCACGGCATTTCCGCACCCACCGACGCGCGCAGCAAAATCACTGCGTAAACCTGTCCTCAAGGACAATATCCGCCGCCATCGGCGACCCGTAGTATCTGGCCATCTTGGATAACTCCCTGAAACGGAACCAACATGGCCAACTCCTCTCCCGCAGTCGTCAACGAAATCTCCGGTCGCGCGTGGATACGCAATAGCGACGGTTCCCTGACCGAACTGCATCAAGGCAGCAAAGTCCCCGCCGGCAGCGACATCGTCACTGCCTCGGGCGCCACGGTTTCGCTTCAGGTCGAAAACGGCATGCCGATCGTCATCGGCGAAGGCCGCGAAGTCGCGGTCAACGGCGACATGACCGGCCCGCTGGCCGATCCCACCGAAGCTGCCGTCGCACCGCCCTCGGGCACCGATTCCGACCGCCTGCTGGCCGCCCTGCAAGCCGGCCGCGACCCGTTCGATGAGTTGGATCCCACGGCCGCGGTCGTGGCCGGCGGCGGCGAAGCCGGCGGCAGCAGCTTCGTGCGCCTGGCCCGCATCCTGGAAACCACCAGCCCGCTGGACCTGGCCTACCCGAACCCGGCGCGTGGCGACGCCGTGCTGACCCGCGTGTCGGGCGCCGCCCTGACCGGCGACGACGGCGACGCCGCCGCCACGCCCACGACGCCCACCACGCCCGCCAACAACGCGCCCAATGCGCTCAACGATGCCGGCGCCGGCAACCAGGGCGCGCAAGTGCGCGGCAACCTGCTCGCCAACGACTCCGATCCCGACGGCGATCCGCTGGCCATCACCTCGATCAACGGCCGTCCGATGATTCCGGGCGGCATTTCGGTGCTGGGCTCCACGGGCGGCACCTTCGTCGTCCAGCCCGACGGCAGCTACGTCTTCACCCCGGGCGGCCAATACGACCACCTGGCCGTCGGCGAAACCGCCACCAGCACCATTTCCTACACCATCACCGACCCGAGCGGCGCGACGTCCACCGCCACCGTCGTCGTGACCATCACCGGCACCAACGATGGCCCGGTCTCGTCCGCGCTGACCAACCAGACCGGCGTCGATGCCCAGACCGACGTGCGCTACGACGTCTCGGACCGCTTCTCCGATCCCGACACCAGCGACAAGCTGACCTACTCGGCCACCGGCCTGCCGCCCGGCCTGACCATCGACCCCAACACCGGCATCATCACTGGCACGATCGATCACTCCGCCTCGCAAGGCGGCGCCAACGGCGTGTACACCGTGGTCGTGACCGCCAAGGACCCGTCCGGCGCGTCGACCTCGCAGGAATTCAAGTGGGACGTGACCAACCCGGCCCCGACCGCCGTCAACGATAGCGGCACGACCGACGAAGACACGTCGCTCAACGTCAACGCGCAGAACGGCGTGCTGGCCAACGACAAGGATCCTGACGGCGACACGCTGACCGTGTCGCAAGTGAACGGCAATGCGGCCAACGTGGGTACGGCAATCACCGGCTCGAACGGCGGCACCTTCACGCTGAACGCCGATGGTTCGTACAGCTTCAACCCGGGTTCGGCATTCCAGAACCTGGGCGTCGGCCAGACCGCCACCAGCTCGATCAGCTACACCGTCTCCGACGGCCAAGGCGGCACGTCGACGGCCACCCTGACGGTCACCGTCACGGGCTCCAACGACGCCCCGACGCTGACGCCGGAAGTCACGTTGGCCGACCAAGCCGCCAACGATAGCGACGCCATCACCCCGGTCGACGTTTCCGGCCAGTTCCGCGACGTCGACAACGGCGATGTGCTGACCTACTCGGCCACTGGCCTGCCGCCCGGCCTGACCATCGATCCGGCCACCGGCATCATCTCCGGCACGCTGGACAAGTCGGCTTCGCAAGGCGGCGACCACGGCGTCTACTCGGTCACCGTCACGGCCACCGACAAGAGCGGCGCCTCGGTGTCGCAAGACTTCTCGTGGGACGTCAAGAACCCGGCCCCGACAGCCGACAACGACCAGGGCGAAACCAACGAAGACACGGCGCTGAACGTCAGCGCCGATAACGGCGTGCTGGCCAACGACGTGGATCCGGACGGCGACGCGCTGCACGTCTCGCTGGTCAACGGCCAGGCGGCCAATGTCGGCACAGCTGTTGCCGGCCTGGGCGGCGGCACCTTCACGCTGAACGCGGACGGTTCCTACAGCTTCAATCCCGGCGCCGACTTCCAGAACCTGGCCGCCGGCGAACGCGCCACCAGCTCGATCACCTATACGGTGTCGGACGGCGAAGGCGGCACCAGCACCGCCACGCTGACGGTTGCCATTTTCGGCACGAACGATGCCCCCACGGCCACGCCCCTGGACAACCAGAGCAGCATGGACGGCGACACCGTCAACTACAACATCGCCGGCTTCTTCAGCGACGTGGACAACGGCGACGTGCTGTCGTACACGGCCGACTTCCTGCCTGACGGCCTGACCTTCGACGGCACGACCGGCACGTTCTCCGGCACGATCACGCACTGGGTCTCCGATCACACCAACATGGGTGTGAAGGGCGAATACCGCATCAATGTGACGGCCACCGACAAGTCGGGCGCCACGGTCACCCAGAGCTTCATCTGGAAGGTGGGCAACCCCGCGCCGGTCGCCGCTGACGACAGCAACGCCACCACCGAAGACCACGTGCTGGTGGTCGACCATCGCGCCGAAGGCGTGCTGGGCAACGATAGCGATCCGGACGGCGACGCCATTCACGTCTCGCACGTCAACGGCAACACCGCGGGCGTGGGCTCGGCCGTGACCGGTTCCAATGGCGGCACGTTCACGCTGAACGCCGACGGCACTTACACGTTCAACCCGGGTACCGCTTTCCAGCATCTCGGTGCGAACCAGTCGGCCACCACTTCGATCACGTACACGGTGTCCGACTTCCAGGGCGCCACGAGCACGGCGACGCTGACGATCACGATCACCGGCACTAACGACACCCCGATCCTGACCCCGGGCGTCACGCTTGACGATCAATCCGGTAACGACGGCCAGGCCATCACGCCGGTCGACATCTCCGGTCAATTCTCGGATGTGGATACCGGTGATGTGCTGACGTACTCGGCCACTGGTCTGCCGCCCGGTCTGACCATCGATCCCAAGACCGGCATCATCTCCGGCACTTTGGACAAGTCGGCTTCGCAAGGCGGCAATGAAGGCGTCTACGCTGTCACCATCACCGCGACCGACAAGTCCGGCGCCTCGGTGTCGCAAGACTTCTCGTGGGATGTGAAGAACCCGGCTCCCACGGCCGTCAACGACACGGACAGCACCAGCCAAGGCGTCAGCCTCACCGCCGATGCCGCGCATGGCGTGCTGGCCAACGACACCGATCCGGATGGCGACACGCTGCAGGTTTCGGCCGTCAACGGCCAAGCCGGCAACGTGGGCGCAGCGATCACCGGTTCCAACGGTGGCACCTTCACGCTGAACGCTGACGGTTCGTACTCGTTCAATCCTGGTTCGGCCTTTAACAACCTGGGCGCGAATCAAACCGCGACCAGCTCGATCACCTATACCGTCTCCGATGGCGAAGGCGGCACGTCGACCGCGACCTTGACGGTCACGATCACGGGCACTAACGACACCCCGATCCTGACCCCGGGCGTCACGCTTGACGATCAATCCGGTAACGACGGCCAGGCCATCACCCCGGTCGACATCTCCGGTCAGTTCTCGGATGTGGATACCGGCGACGTACTGACGTACTCGGCCACCGGCCTGCCCCCCGGCCTGACCATCGATCCGAAGACCGGCATCATCTCCGGCACGCTCGACAAGTCGGCCTCGCAAGGCGGCAATGAAGGCGTCTACGCCGTCACCATCACGGCGACCGACAAGTCCGGCGCCTCGGTGTCGCAAGACTTCTCGTGGGACGTCAAGAACCCGGCCCCGACGGCCGTCAACGACACGGACAGCACCAACCAAGGCGTCAACCTTACTGCTGATGCCGCGCACGGCGTGCTGGCTAACGACACCGATCCGGACGGCGACACGCTGCAGGTTTCGGCCGTCAACGGCCAAGCCGGCAACGTGGGCGCAGCGATCACCGGTTCCAACGGTGGCACCTTCACGTTGAACGCTGACGGTTCGTACTCGTTCAATCCTGGTTCGGCCTTTAACAACCTGGGCGCAAACCAGACGGCTACGTCGTCGATCACCTACACCGTCTCCGATGGCGAAGGTGGTACGTCGACCGCAACCCTGACGGTCACGATCACCGGCACCAACGACACCCCGATCCTGACCC